>JAYTNW010000478.1:0-3883 GCA_043748115.1 Bacteroidota bacterium
GGGCGCAACTTAAAGGATATATCCTTAAATCAAAACAGCAACTTGTTAAAAATTGATTTATCTGCTTTTGAAGGGGGTGTTTATTATTACCAGTTTAACAATGGTAATAGTAAACAATCAGGTAAAATAGTTATTGTAAAATAATTTAAACTTAGCAGAGGCATTAAATGCCTCTGCTTTAATTTATTTTACAATGAAGAAAAAAGCATTTGCCTTTATACTATTGGGAGTACTTTATAATAGTGTTTTTGCTCAATACAAAAACACTGTATGGTGCTTTGGTGATAGTGTTGGGATAAATTTTAATACATTAACACCAACATTATTTAATTCAGGAATTGACAGCAGAGGAGGTGTCGTTTCTATAGCTGATAGTCTTGGAAATTTATTGTTTTATGCTGGGGGTACACCAAATGCTTTAAATGCGCAATATCCAAGAGCTGCGTCAGTATATTCCTTTAGCCATCAAACTATGCTAAATGGGGATAGCATAGTTGGTAAGGCTTGGTACAGGGAACATGTTATTGTCCCTTTCCCCAATAATTCTCAAATGTTTTATTTGTTTTCAGCAGGAGTAACAACAAATCCTGGTTTTTTTTATTCCGTTATTGATATGAGTTTAAATAATGGAAATGGCGCAGTCGTCCAAAAAAATGTTTCTTTACAAACAAATAATATATACGCGAACGATGGCATAACAGCCATTAAGCATGGCAACGGACGAGACTGGTGGGTTATCATTCGCAACTGGTACAATCAAATACCAAATGATGATTACTATTTTTATTTAGTATCCCCCTTGGGAGTTTCTTTACATCATACTCAGAATATTGGCGAGATGGTAACACCTGGTTTTTTCAGGGTGGAGCCGTCTGAAGATGGCAACAAAATAGCATCTATTAGCAATAAAGGCTTCACAGCCGTTTATGATTTTGACAGGTGTAGTGGCTTGTTACAGAATGAAAATATTTTGCAACACGATGAAGTTACGCTTGATGGCGACTCTCTACCCTGGTATTGGAGCTGTACGTTTTCTCCGAACAAACAGTTCTTATATGTGAATGGAATACCATTTAGTTTTAATAATTCTCCTAAAGGATATTTGCACCAGTATAATTTGAACGATACAAATCCGGTTGCATCACGTTACACCATTGACTCCACTTTATTGCCTGAGAGCGGCAGGTGGGTTAAACTCGCTCCTGATGGTAAAATATATGTAGCGACTGTATATGAAAACGGATTAGTATTTCCATATCCATATCAGGACAGCATCCGTAATTACATTAATGAAAACCTGGGAGTAATTAACTCACCTGATAGTTTAGGCGCAGCCTGCAATTTTACACCGTATAGTTTTTATTTGGGCGGCAAACGCACGTATGGTTGCTTGCCTAATAATCCAAACTATTCTTTAGGCCCGCTTGTTGGCTCTATATGCGATACAATAACAACCGTGAATGAGGAGTTGGGAGTTCAGAGTAATGCTGCACTTTTTGTTTTTTATCATTCTGTCTGGCAAAAACTTTTTATAAACGCAAAAAACATAAAAGGAAAAAATGCTGTGTTGCAAATTTTTGATATAACGGGGAAATTAATTTACACAAGTGCGCAGCAGCACCCTTTAGGGTTACGTGTGAGCGGAGGCTACGCAACGGTTGATGTAAATTGCACTTCAATATCGCAAGGCATGTATATTGTTACATTGCAAACAGAAAGAGAAAAGTTGAACGGGAGGTTTGTGAAGGAATAAGATATTTGACTCGTGTTTTATTGCAACAGCGCAGAGTAATTGATGGCTTGGCAAATTGAACGGCATCACAAAAAATTATTAAATGGAAGTTCATCACCTCCATTTTTATTAATTTCAATAATACCGTTTTCCAAAGCATACTTTACCAATAACTCACGCCTGTTGGCAACATCTATTTTTTCAGCCAGCTCCTTTTGTTTACGCTGATAGGTGCGTACCGATACATTGAGCAGCGGTGCTATTTCATTTTCAGGTTTGCACTCATTTAAAAGAGCAAAGATTTTTATTTCAAAATCATCATGCGCTTGTTCAAATAGTGCTTTGCGCAGGCTTTGCAGATCCTTTCCAACATCTACAATCAATTCCTTTTCGTTTATAGTGAGTTCGTTCAATGCATTGCACAGGTTTTTTTCAAGTACACTTTCATGATCTTCAAGCGAAACAAAAAAGCAGTTGGGAGTTGCTTGTAGGACAGCGTCCATATACTTGATGTCTAAAATAACCCATCTTATTTCTTTATGTTTTTTAACAATGGCATGGAGTTTATTCCAATGCTTTTTTAATGTGTTTTGCGTATGCAATAGGTATTTGGTTGTTCCTGTAAATGCATAGTCAGCAGCTAAAAAACTACTCCACGTAAGCATATATACTTCTTGCTCTTTTTTATTTAAAAGAGCACAAATTCCTTTTGCCACTATTTCTATATCAGTTACAATGGCAAATTGCGGGGGGGGGATTCATGAAAAGTTTTCATCAAGGGTAAAAATAACAAGTTTAGTCAAAAAACGTAGGTAGGGTAAGTAAATTAATAGTGTAAACGAGATAAATGTGGCAAATAGTGTTGAAAGGGTTAATTCGTATCAAGTTGTTTTAATTCAAAAAAACAATTGTAGTACAAGCAACATTCCTTAAGGCATTCCTGTACCTTTGTAAAAATAATTTTTGGTGAACCGTAATTTCTTCGACATTAAAAACCTTTTAAGTAAGCTAACAACAAAGCGATTGTTAAATGCCGGTCGCGTAATGAGTAGTTACTATGCTTCTCGCGTTACAGGAAAAGCTATTCAGTGGGGTATGCCTATTAGCGTTTCAGTGGAGCCCACTACATCATGTAACCTGCGCTGCCCTGAATGCCCTAGTGGGTTGAGGGAATTTAGCAGGCCGACAGGAATGTTAGATCCCATTTTTTACAGAAAAACGATTGATTCCATTGCAAACGAGTTGTTATACCTTATTCTTTATTTTCAAGGAGAACCTTACCTCAACAAAAATTTATTCGACATCATCAGCTACGCATCAGCAAAAAAAATATACACGGCAACAAGCACCAACGGTCATTACCTTACTGACGAAAACGCGCGCAAAACCGTAGAATCGGGATTAGACAGACTTATTATTTCTATTGATGGCACCACGCAGGATGTGTATGAACAATATCGAATAGGCGGTAATTTGAACAAGGTGCTGCAAGGTGCTGCTAATATGGTAAAGTGGAAAAAGGAACTAAAATCGGCAACGCCACATCTTATTTTCCAGTTTTTGGTGGTAAAGCCCAATGAGCACCAACTAGAAGAGGTAAAAAAAATAGCTAGACAAATTGGAATAAATGAGGTGGCTTTTAAAACTGCTCAGGTATATGATTATGAGCATGGCAATGAGCTGATACCGACCATTGAAAAATATTCGCGCTACAAGGAAAGAAGCGATGGTACTTTCTCCATTAAAAACAAAATGCTCAATCATTGTTGGAGGCTATGGCATTCATGCGTTATCACGTGGGATGGCAAGGTGGTGCCCTGCTGCTTTGACAAAGATGCCACCCATCGCCTGGGCGACTTGCAGAGTAAATCGTTTGCCGAAATATGGAAAAATGAGTCCTATAATAACTTCAGGCAGTCTGTTTTACGTTCACGTAATGAAATAGACATTTGCACAAATTGTACCGAGGGCACCAAAGTTTGGGCTTAGATGCCTCAAAACAAATAAGTTAGAGGGATAGATTAAAAAATCGCACAGGTTTATTTTCGTTTAAAAAAAATACTATTTTTGCGCCCTCGTTTGTCCAATGGTGTAATGGTAACACAGCAGATTTTGGTTCTGTCGTTCAAGGTTCGAGTCCTTGTTGGACAA
>JAYTNW010000479.1:0-5062 GCA_043748115.1 Bacteroidota bacterium
CATTCGTTGGTGTTGTAGGCTCTAACACCGGCCACAATAGCATCATATTGCCCCAGGTTATCATTTTTTATATTTTCTTCTTTCAGCATGGTTACATGACAGCCTATTTGCTGAAGGCATTGCGCCACATCATCACCGGCTCCCTCAATGTAACCAATGTTTTTTGAAGGCAGTTGCATGGAAAGATTTGATAGCCGCAATTCTGCATCACTAAAAATTAATTGATAAGGGATGTGATTATAGCTTAAGGTTTGCAAGGCATACCCGTAACTTTTTCCATGTGTTTCAAATACAGCCTTAATGGATGGTGGCGATGCATTAGCCTGTGCGTTGGTATGGTTGGATTTTACGGTAAATAAAAACGTTTGCACTTCATCCTTCTTGTTAAAAGAAACATCAAAAGAGGAAGGCATTAACGTGATTCCAGCAGGAGCCTGCAGTAAAACTTTGCCTTTGAGGTTATCGCAAAAGCTGCGTACCGAAAGCTGCACGGTTTTGTCTTCTCCGTTAACCATCATGCACACACTTTCGTTAAAATTAATGGTGGCAGGAGGGACCAGATCTACTGCTCTGTATTTTTCGGCTTCCACTGGGTCGGTCCATTTGTACCGTATAGGCGCAGTAAATGAAAATGAGTGATCCAATATTTTAACTCCAAAAGAAACATTTAATGCGGCAGGATTAAGTGGTGTCCCCATCAGTTTGTAATCGCTGACGTGGTAACGCGCACTTTCGTGTTTTTCCGTTAGCCAATAATGGTTGCTAAAAGAGGCCTTGTCGTCTAATTTAAAATTTTTATCAATCGTTATTAATTTGTTTTTTTCTATTGGCCTAACAAATGTGCTATCAAATTGGTTGATCATCTGTATATATTGTAGCGATGCTTCTGTTCCGGTGTAACCAATTAAATTGAATTTAATAGAAATGCTGTCACCCGGTACAGCGTAGTAATTGCTGGCAACAGCTTCATGCCATATTCCGGAACAGGCCAATATTAGCGCTTCGATTTCTTTTAATTTCTGGGTACGCCAGTAGTCGTCTTTCAACTTTTTAATTTCATCATAGGCCTGCAGCAAAATGGGAACTGTTTTTTGAGGGTTGTTAAAATCAAATTCATTCAATGCTTTTTCGCACAAGACCTTTACTTTTCCTGCACCTTGCACTTTGTTCCATGTAAAATCGGTATTGCAAAATAAGGTGGCGCAAGAGGTGTCACCGGCTATATTTTTTAAATACTCAATGTTGCTTCCACGCCCAACCGGAACCCCAAACCCTTGGCTTTTGTGCTGACTGCGGCTCATGGCTGCAATTTCGCTATATCCTTTCCCAAGCCACGGGTTAAAAGCTCCTGCATCCACCTTCATTTGGTCATCGCGCTGGGTGTTGTTGTTGCCAAAATTAAATGTGTTCCAGTACAATGTTTTGGCCTGCCACGGTTTCACGTAGTTAAGTTGTTCTTGAAATTTAGCAGCATCGGCAGCGGCCGTAAAGGCTTCACCGGCAAGTATTGCGCTGGCGGTGTGGTGCCCGTGTCCACCTTCACCCGTGGTGGGGAAGCGGGTAATGATCACATCTGGTTGCAGCTTTCTTATGGTGTAAACAACATCTGCTAGCACGCTATCATGTCCCCAAAAACCAAATGTTTCTTCCGGGCTTTTGCTGTATCCAAAATCAATCACACGTGTAAAGTATTGTTCGGCACCGTCAATGCTGCGTGCCATCATTAACTCATTGGTGCGAATTAGGCCAAGTAAGGTGCCTTGTTCTTTGCCAATTAAATTTTGGCCACCTTCTCCGCGGTTTAAACTTAGGTAACAAGTGCGTAAGTTTTTTTCTTTTGCCAGCCATGAAAGCAGCCTGGTGTTCTCATCATCAGGATGTGCTGCAACGTACAGAACGGTACCTAGCGTATTTAGCTTTTGAAGAGAAATTTTAATGTCGGAAGGATTGTAAGAGGAGGGCTGTGCGTAGGTTTGATGGGCGCATAGCAAAATGAATGCAACTGCTAGACTGATTTTTTTAAACATAAAATAAAAGGATGTAATGACTTTTCAAAGGTATGGCTTTTGAATTAACCCTTCGAGTGCGGAAAATAAAGGAATAAAATTGAGATATTAAGGTGATTTTAATCTATGAAGGTTAAAACACTTTCGCAGGTTTATTGTTGTAGGTAGTCTAAAACAAGATAATTTTTATGGAAAAAGTTTGGTTGATTACAGGATGTTCAACAGGGTTTGGACGAGAGTTGGCAATGCATGTTTTACAAAATGGTTACAAAGCAGTTGTTACCTCGCGAAAGGTAGGAGATGTTAAAGCCATTACAGATGCATATCCTGAAACATCACTGGCTTTGCCGTTAGACGTTATTCTTCCTGAGCAGATAAAAAACGCAGTTATCATTGCAATTGAAAAATTCGGGCGTATTGATGTCTTGGTAAATAATGCCGGGATTGGTTATTTTGGTGCTATTGAAGAAAGTGAAGAAGAGGAAGTGAGGCGAATGTTTGAGATCAATTTTTTTGGCTTAAGTAAAATGATTCAGGAAATACTACCTCACATGAGAAATCAAAAAAGTGGTCACATTATTAATATCGCGTCTATTGGTGGGTTGGTAGGTTTTCCCGCAGTTGGGTTTTATAATGCTACCAAATTTGCAGTTGATGGCCTGTCAGAATCGTTAGCCAAGGAGGTTGCTCCGCTGGGCATTAAAGTAACGATTGTTGCTCCCAGTGGTTTTCGCACAGACTGGGCTGGCCGGTCAGCAAAAAACAGTGCTACAGTAATTGAAGATTATCACAGCACAGCTCATGCTAACAAAAACAATATTCGTGGGTATAGCGGGAATCAACCCGGAGACCCGGCACGGGCGGCACTGGCTATTATTAAGGCAGTTGAGTCAGCGCATCCTCCCTTGCGTTTGTTGTTGGGTAAAGCGGCATTAAACGGTGCACGTGCAAAGTTAGAGGTGTTGAAAAAAGATTTTGATACATGGGAAGACACAACTATAAATGCTGATTTTCCAGTAGGGAAACAGGAATAACACCTGTTTTTAAATGCCTTAGTTAATTACAAGAATACCGTGTAGTTTAACATCCTGTATTTCCTACAACCAACTCTAGGTATTGTTTCACTTTTTTACCTTTTGTGGTTTGCGCAGGCTTCCATCGTGGCATTTTATTAAGTGCATCTATAATTAGTTGGTCAGTTTTATTGTCCAATGATGACAGATATACTTTAACATCAGTTACAGCACCAAATTCATTAATAGCAAATATCACCTTTGCTGTTTTATCAGCGAAACTTTTTAGCATTTCTGCAGATAGTTTATCTACAATATTTTCTTTCAGGTACTTTTTTTCCGGAGTTAAAGTAGCCACGTTTTTTGATTTTGACAATGCTACGGAGGTTTCGTATAGTCCTGGAAATTGTGCTTCGTATTCAGGAACCACTGTCATTTTAACAAACATGGTGTGCTTTGTTTTTTCATGCGTTACTGCATTTTCGTAGTTGTATTTAACTTCAATCTCTATGTCGTTGCCAAGGATAGCTTCACTTAATATTGTTTTTTGCTTGCTTGTAAGCATTTCATCAATTCCGATTTCTTTTTCGTCCTTGCCATTACCTGTTACCGACAGTTCTACTGAAATGTAATCGGTGATCCAATTGTTGGGGTAGCCGGTAATTAAATCACTAAGTTTTTTAGAGGCTTCCAGTTTTTCAAGTGTAATGGAACGAGAATACATTCCACGAATTTCGCAACCAATATTTTGTTGTGCATGCGCTGTGAACAACATAAGTAGTATTAATAAAGAAGTTAAAGCTGTTTTCATTTTTTTTATTTTTTAAATTGATAAAACAAAAGTACATCACATTTCTGTCTGTACTTGTTATCAGCCGGTTATTGTCTTGTTAACGACTTGTTAATGCAATTTTAGCGCTAGAAATTGACCTAATTTCGCCTCTGTACATGAAAGTTAACAAAACAAAATTGTTTATTGCTGTTTCATCTGTTGCGCTGCTAATGGTGTTGCTGGTGCAGGTAAACTGGATGGTTCAAACCGCCAGAATCAAAGAAGAACTATTTAATGAAAAGGCCAATATGGTTTTGTCTAAGACCGCTGCTGTGCTTAGTGCTGATACGGCCACCTGCAAGCAAATGGAGCAATGCATTGGTGAGAATGAGATTGCAAAAACAGATTCGTTATTTACCAATTATATGCACTATTATAATTTTAAGGTGGATTATTCGTTTGACGTAAAAAAACCAAGTGGAAACAAAGCAATTAATACTAATGCAGAAGCAAATGTTTACAAGCAACGCTTAGATGAAGCGACTACGCAAAACGGATTGGAATTGAATCTTTTTTTGCCTGACAAAAAGCAATTTATCCTTGCGGAGATGGGCCCTATGTTCTTTACCTCCATTCTTCTCATCCTAGTGGTGATGTTGTTGTTTTGGAATACCATCCGGTTGTTGGTAAAGGAGAAGCAACTTTCTGAACACACCACTGATTTTTTAAACAACATGACACATGAATTTAAAACTCCTCTCACCAACATTGCACTTGCAGGTAAAATGATGCATAAAGGAAATGTTGTTGTGGGAGAAGAAAAAGTAAAACATTATTCAGGTATCATATTAACTGAAAACGAAAAATTGCGTTTACAAGTAGAGCAGGTATTAAGCATGACCGCTTTAGAGAGAGGCGAGATACCGTTGCAGAAATCATTGTTTGATTTTCATACAATGATCAACGATATAGTAAAATCCATGAGCGTTCAATTGGAAAATAGCAAAGGAAGTTTAATCCTGAATTTAAATGCAGACAATTTCAAAGTACTGGGAGATAAAACACATCTTGCCAATGCCGTTTCTAATTTATTGGATAATGCTGTTAAGTACTCTTTGGCTGAACCTCAAATGAATCTTCGAACATTTAACCTACAGCAACACCTTGTGTTAAGTGTAAGCGACAATGGACGGGGAATAGAAAAGCAATACCATAGAAAGGTTTTCGATAAGTATTTCCGCGTGCCTACCGGAAACGTTCATAATGTTAAA
>JAYTNW010000480.1:0-3369 GCA_043748115.1 Bacteroidota bacterium
GTTTTATATACGTTGTAACGATCTCGACCAACGCAGCAACCTGATAGCTCATTTAAAAAAACATGAGATTAGTGCGGTGTTCCATTATATTTCACTGCACAAATCACCATACTACATCAAACAACATGATGGAAGGCCATTGCCGGTTGCCGATCAATTAACGGATACGTTGTTAAGGCTTCCCATGTATTTCACCTTGTCGGATGAGGAAATAGAAAAAGTTTGTTCTGTAATAATTGACTTCTATTCATAACCGAAGATGAGGCGAATTGGCCTTTTATCAGACACCCATAATTTTCTTGATGTAAAAATTTTAAATCACTTGAATGATGTGGATGAGATTTGGCATGCTGGAGATTTTGGAACAATTGCTGTTAGCGACAAGCTATCAAAACTACATCTCATAAAAGGAGTATATGGCAATGTAGATGGAACCGATGTGCGTACCGTTTACCCATTACACCAAATGTTTATGTGCGAAGATGTGAAAGTGTGGATCACACACATTGGCGGGTATCCCGGACGTTATGCATTAAGCATTAAAGACGAAATAAAACGATATCAGCCCGACTTGTTCATAACAGGGCATTCGCACATTTTAAAAATAATGCGCGACCCGCAACAAAACGCATTGCTACATATTAACCCAGGCGCAGCAGGCACACATGGCTTTCATCATGTGCGAACCATGGTAAAATTTACCATCGACAAAAAATCCATAAAAGAAATTGATGTTATTGAACTGGGGCTGCGGAGTGATATAAATTCCGTAAATATTATCTGAGTCTTTCAGAGGATCGAATAAAGTCTTCGTCATTTTTTATACCGCGCATGGCTAAGTACACAAACAGCAACGAAACCACAACCATATAAGCTCCCGCTTGATAAATAGCTTTTACACCACCTTCATCAGCAGAAAGAGCATCAGTATTGCGGAAAGCTAAAAGAACAAGTACAATGATCATCACCATTAACAAACGGCAAAGCATCAATTGCAGTTTTCGTTTTTTAAACAGAACAATAGTCAGTGCCGCCAATAAAATAATAGCCACATTCACCACCAGAAGGTCATACACTGGTGTTGTAACATGAGCTTCATTATTTTCAAAAACCTTGACGCTATTCACATGTAAAACACTTACTCGGTTAACAGCAGCTCCGGCACTACTCACTGAACTAATAGGGATAAAAAACAAGCAAACGGCACACACAATTAGCGCCAAAAGGTAAACGGTTTGTATTCGTTGTATCATTATTTAAATTTAAAGATAGCAGTTAAAACAAAGTAAAAACTGAAGCAAAAATACATTTTTAACCCGATGTCTCTAAAATAATACCCTCGAATTTGGAAAACACAATCCAAACGCCTAATATTGCACCGCATTTGAACGATTGACCATTTTTAATTTCCGTTCGTTCCACAGCCATCCCATCATTTTTAAATTCCATTTACTTCATCATAAATAATAACAGTCCGTTATCATTTTTCTTTAACATAGTATTCCATGTACGATATTCTTGAACTCAATGAAAAACTTGTTGCCGAATTGCGTGAAATTGCAAAAGGCCTGAACATTGAAAATTTTGAAGGTCTGAAAAAACAAGACCTTGTTTACAAAATCCTTGATCACCAAGCCATTCACCCTGAACTGGTAAAACCTAAGAAAAAGGAAAAGGAAAAGGAAAAGGCTGAGAAACCGGTTGCTGAAAAGCATAAGGAAGATAAACCTAAAGAGGATAAAATAAAAGAGCCTAAAGAAGAAAAAGTAAAAGAAGAAAAAAGCAAAGAAGATAAAAAGGAGCCTAAAACTAAAACGGAGCCGGTAGCAGAAACACCTGCACCGCCCACAGCCACTGAAGCCCCAGCTGGCGAAGCTACCGATGAAGATGTGGATAGGCCAAGGCGAAGAAGAATTATTCCGGCTGAAACCCAAAATGTTCAAAGGCCTGCTACCGAACAAGTTTTTACCACGCCAAAACCTGCTGAAAGGCCATCCGTTCCGCCAGTAGCAAAAGCGCCTGAATTAACTTTTACCCCACCCACTTTACCGGATATTAAACCAAGCCCATATGTTGAAATAATGACTGAAAACAGCAGGGACAAAAACCGTGATCGCAAATTTCCGGAAGTACAACAGCGCCCACAAAACCAGCCAACTCAAAACGACCTTTACGATTTTGAGAACATTATTACCACAGAAGGTGTTCTTGAATTGATGCCGGAAGGCTATGGTTTTTTACGTTCCTCTGATTACGATTACCTATCTTCTCCTGATGACGTGTACGTATCTCAGTCACAAATCAAATCATTTGCATTAAAGACAGGTGATACCGTAAAAGGGAAAGTTAGACCCCCGCGTGAAGGAGAGAAGTTTTTCCCACTTACAAAAGTAGACCTCATTAATGGACTTGATCCTGCAACGGTACGCGATAGAATTCCTTTTGATTACCTCACCCCTCTTTTTCCAAACGAAAAACTAAACCTTTCTGGCGACAGCAGTACGATGTCCACCCGAGTAATGGATATGTTTTCGCCAATAGGAAAAGGACAACGTGGACTAATTGTTGCGCAGCCTAAAACCGGCAAAACCATACTGTTAAAAGAAGTGGCTAATGCCATTGCAGCTAATCACCCTGAAGTTTACCTCATTGTTTTATTGATTGATGAACGCCCTGAAGAGGTTACTGACATGGCGCGCAGCGTAAAGGCAGAAGTAATTTCATCCACCTTTGATGAGCCTGCAGAAAAGCATGTAAAAATATCGAACCTTGTACTTGAAAAAGCCAAGCGCTTAGTGGAGTGCGGACATGATGTTGTGATTTTGCTCGACTCAATCACCCGTCTTGCACGTGCCTATAACACAACCGCTCCTGCATCAGGAAAAATACTATCAGGAGGAGTTGACTCCAATGCATTGCATAAACCGAAGAGATTTTTTGGAGCAGCCCGTAAAATAGAAAAAGGTGGTTCGCTTACCATCATTGCCACAGCCCTTATTGATACCGGGTCACGGATGGACGAAGTTATTTTTGAGGAATTTAAAGGAACCGGCAACATGGAGCTTCAGTTGGACAGAAAATTGGCCAACAAGCGTGTCTATCCGGCCATTGACCTTGTTGCTTCCAGTACCAGACGTGAAGATCTTTTGCTAGAGCGTAAGATGCTGGAAAGAATGTGGGTGTTGCGCAATCACTTGGCTGACATGAACCCAATGGAGGCCATGGAATTTTTGCTGGATCGCCTTAGAGGAACAAAATCCAACGAAGAGTTCCTGGTGTCTATGAACAGTTAATTCTAATTTAATTAGCCTCCCAGAATGGCTCTTTGAGGTTATTTGTGGTTTTACTGTCATAAGTCGTCATAATTAA
>JAYTNW010000481.1:0-19782 GCA_043748115.1 Bacteroidota bacterium
ATGCCATTTACTACAAGGGCGATACAATAGTTTATACAGCCGACTCGTTTAAGGTTAAACAAAACGCAGTGGTGGAAGATCTGCTAAAAAAACTACCCGGCATTAAGGTGGATGCACAGGGAAAAGTTTATGCTCAAGGGCAGGCTGTGGATCAGGTGCTGGTGGATGGAGATGAATTTTTTGGAAGCGACCCCACCGTGGCCACTAAAAATTTAAGTGCAAAGGCTTTAGAGTCCGTGCAGGTGTATGATAAAAAAAATGAAAGCTCGTCTGATAATTCTGATAAAGAAACATTGAAAGTGATGAACCTTCAATTAAAAGAGGATGCTAAAAAAGGATACTTCGGTAAAATGTCGGCTGCAACTGATTTTAATTCCTTTTACGAGGGCGAGATTCTTGCCAACCGCTTTAAGGGATCACAGAAAATATCTGTTTTTACCTTGGCTAGCAACACCCCTCGCTCACAGTTCGACTGGAACGACCTGTGGAGTTATGGGCTTGATAATGAAATGAACTCTCAATCATGGGAAGATGGAACTACTTTCTATTACTTCAACAACAGTCAGAAAGGTATTCCGGAAACCTTCAAAACAGGTTTATATTTTACCGACAAGCCGTCTAAGAAATTTAAAATTTCTACCAATTATTCTTACAACAACTCCAATGTTTTAACGGAAACAGGAACGCTTTCTCAGTATTTTTTAGAAGATACCGTTTATACTACCAACAACGATACCCATTCAAAACAACACAGCGAAGCACACACCGTTAATGTTACGCTGAATTTCAACCTGGACTCGCTTACAGAGTTGGAAGTGCAACCAAAATACAAATACAGTTTGGGGAAAAGAAATGACGACAACCTAACCCATTACCTCACTTCTTCGGGCTTGCTAAGTCGCGATGCCGCCACCAGCAACTCCTCTGACAATGATGCACATGATTTCTCCTCTCAAATAAAACTCACTCGCATTATTAACAATCGCGATAGAAAATTAACGCTCAGCTATAACTTTGGCAGGCAACAAAGCAATACAGCAGGTAAGCTTATTTTTGAAAACAATTATTTTTTAACACCCTCTTCTATTGACGATGATGTTAATCAACAAAAAATCAACAGCAACAACCGCATTACCAATTCCATAACATTAACCTATACTGAACCTTTAAGCAAAAAAATAAAACTGGAGTTTTCTTATGACGCTTCAAGAAATAGTGGTGAGCAAAACAAATCAACTTTTGATTTTGCAAACGGAAATTATGAAACAGAGAACTCGGAGTTTTCTAATGATTTCAGAAATACGCGCACCATTAATCGTGGTGGAATAAAATTTATTTATGAAATAAAAAAACAACTCTTTACCATTGGCGCTAAGGCAAGACAGGTGTATGCAAAAAATATTAATCTGAATACGAATTCACAACTTTCACAAACGGTGAACAATATTTTGCCTGCAGCAAGTTACAGGTATAAATTTTCTGATAACCGCTCCGTGTTCATCCGATATAATTCCGATTCTAAACAACCGGATCTCAACCAACTTCAACCGGTTCCTGATAATAGCAATCCAAACAATATCACCTTAGGTAATCCCAAATTACTCCCTACTTTTTCACACAGAATAAATGTAAACTATAACAGCTACAAACCCATTAGTGGACGAAGCGCTTGGGGAGGAGGCAGCATGGGATATGTGCAACATGACTTTGCTAACGCAATTGTGTATGACAGTATAGGCCGCACCATAACACAAACTGTTAATGTAAATGGCAACATCAATGCAAACGGCTATCTTAATTTTAGTTTGCCCTTTTTTGATAAAGCATTAATGGCAAGCCCAGGTTTTGATATTAGTTACTCCAGCCGTAGCAACTTTATAAACAGCAACGAAAACAAAACCAGCTCTCTTGGCGGGTCAGTTGAATTGGAGTTAACTTTTAGTCACGAAAACACAGAATTTACGATTGGTGGTAATTACGCTTACACCGATCCGCGTACCACATTAAATAAAGAAAACAACAAGGCCTATTCCGATTACAGTTTACGTGGTTTGTTAGAAGCTGATGTTACCAAACGTTTTAAGGTTTCTTCAGAGGCAAACTATACCTTAAACAAGCAACGTACGGAGGGATACAATATTAACTACATCATTTGGGATGCTTCCATTAGCTACACTTTTTTAAAGAAAGAAAACCTTGTAGCGTTTGTAAAAACATATGACATCCTCAATCAAAACATTAACACCTATCGTGAAAACAACGATAACGTGATTAGCGATATAAGAGCAACCACTACCGGCCGATATTTTCTTATTGGACTTTCTTACAAATTTACAAGTGATAAAACAGAAAAGAGTGATGAAGAATAAACGACTCTTTTGGAGTTGCTGCATTTTGTTTTTTGTGCATCTTAACAGCTATGCGCAATTAACAGAAGGTCGCATTGTGTATGAAAGAAAAACCAATTTGTATAAAAAATTTAAAGACGACAATGTTAAAGACTGGATAAAGGAACTGGATAAAATAAAAGTGGACAGCCTGGAATTATTCTTTAACGACAGCATTTCACTTTACCAACCGATTGAAAGCGGACTAAAAGAAAGTTACTATTGGGCAACAAGTAAAAATGTGATTTATCAGAATTTTAATACCCTCGAGCGTTTTTCAATAAAAAAAATATGGGGAGAAGAAGTACAGATTGCTGACTCGGTACAAACAAGAAAATGGAAAATTACAGATAGTAAAAGAACCATTTGCGGATACAACTGCCGCAAAGCAGTGTGGCAACCTAATGACAGTACACGCATTTACGCATGGTATAGTGATGAGATTATCCCCTCCGTGGGACCCGAAACTTTTATAGGTTTACCCGGAGCCATCCTTGGCCTGGCTGCTGAAGATGGCAGCGTAATTTATTTTGCTAAAAGTGTGGCTCCATTCAATTTACAACCTACTACGTTAACCCCTAAAAAGGGTAAAGGCAAAATATATACATCAACAGAACTCAAGGTTAAACTGGAAAAAGAATTTGGTAAAGAAAAATGGGGTAAGGCCATGATCAAAAATGTTTTTGGTTATTGGTGAGTTTTTTTAAACCTTTATACTTTTAGAGTATCTCATGTTATCTACTTTCGTTATTTCAAAATTTGTTATGCGTAAAAAATTATTACTCCTTTTGCTAACTGTCAGTTCAGTTGCCTTTGGACAAGACAAAAAATTTCTTAATCCTCAACTTAAATTTTCTGCGGAATATTTACCTTCCAGCGATTTGAAAGATGTTGCTGATGAAAGCTTCAGTTATGGCAAAGCACAATTGGGGTTGGTTTACCCACTCATTAGTCGCAGGTTTAGTTTAACAAACGACCTAGAATATAAAGCCTTTGCTGTTCTCATAAATGCCAACGGCACGTATGCTTTGCCTGATTACTCGTTCCTCAACACCACGCATCAATTAATTAGTGCTGTGGCAGGGCCATCCATCATTTACAACACCGGAAACAAGAACACGTGGCTTGCAGGATTTACTGTAGGTATGGCACAAGACCTTGAATTATTGTCGCAAACACAAATACGTTTTACAGGTCATGCATTGTTCAAACATAAAGTAAGCGGCAACTTTTCCTATCATTTAGGGGTGGTGTATTCATTCGTATATGGGCAGCCATTGCCATTGCCTTTGATAGGGTGTGTGGTGAGAACAAGCAATAAATCGAAATTAAAAATATCATTGCCTTTAAGCGTTGCCTTTTATTACAAAACCAATGCTTACGATATGCTTAGTCTTTTTATACAACCTGATGGCGACCAGTACAATTTTTCAGCCATAGGTGACACAGTGTTTGCAGGTCGTGATCCGCTGGCTTTGCGAATGCGCTACAGAAGTTTTAAATCAGGCTTAAGTTACAAAATAGGCGTTAACGACCGCTGGTTTATTACCCCCGAAGTCGGTTTGTCACTTGCCAGAAAAATAACTTTTACCGAAGGTTCGATAACAGATAAAAAAACATTTATATCTGCCGATGTAAAACCGGGACCCTACGTAAAATTAGGGGTACGTTTTTTACTGGGCGATCTTAAGTGGAAGAGAACAGGCGATAATTTTTTGCTGAACGATGAACGTCTTGATTATTACGACCTTGATGATCCTACGAAGTTGTAAGGCTGGTTAGTCTCATTTTTATGACTCCAATATGTCTTTAACATTAAAAACGGTAACCTGTTTTAATAACTAACCTTTTTTGCTTTTAAGTGTTCTACCCTTCGTGGAAAGCAATCGTATACTTATTGCTGGAGGCAGTGGCTTAGTGGGAACAGCCCTAATACAACTGCTGCTTAAAAACGACTATGGCATTAACGTACTTAGCCGTAACGAAAAAAAAATAAATGGTGTAGCTGTTTTTAAATGGGATATAAACAAAAGTTACCTTAACCCTGAAGCTTTAAAAGGTGTTCACACCATTATTAATTTATCAGGCAGTGGTATTGCAGATCAGCGATGGACACCTTCACGGAAAGAAGACCTGTTAAAAAGCCGTACACAAAGTACTGCGTTGCTTCACCAAGCGGTAAGCACCACCAATAACCAAGTTAAATGTTTCATTGGGGCATCGGCTATTGGTATTTATCCGGAAAGCATACTGCCTATGCACGAAGACACCCTTCCGGCCAACAATTTTTTGGGCAAGTTGTGCATGGCCTGGGAAAAAGAATCTATGCGTTTTAATGAATTAAATATTCGAACCAATATCTATCGTTTTGGCCTTGTATTATCTACACAAGGTGGAATGTTGAAAGAGTTGTTGCCGCCATTTAAATTAGGCATTGCTCCTGTATTTGGCCAAGGTACTCAGCAGCAAAGCTGGATACACATTAATGATATATGTCGGATGGTACTTTTTGCCATTGAAAATAAAAACATTGCCGGTGTTTACAATGCTGTCGCGCCAAACCCGGTAAGCAATGAAGCAATGATTTCGGCTCTGCAGGATGTTAGAGCAGCGGTGAGCTTAAAAGTAAATGTCCCTTTGTTTTTTCTTCGCCTCGCTCTTGGTGAACGTGTAGCCGTTATTGCAGCAAGTCAAAATGTTTCGGCACATAAAATAATGAAGCAAGGATTTGTTTTCGACTATCCTATTTTACGCGATGCTTTATCAAATTTGTTGAATAAGGAAAAACCGTAACACGCTTTTTGTTAGTCTCATTATTATTTGGTGTTGATGTTTGTCTGCTGTTACTTTAGGCGCAACAATTATTCTTGCTTAGGTTGATTTAATATGAAAATAAAAAAACAGTTCTTAAACATTTGCATTGCGCTTTTAAGAATGATCCATTTATCAAACTGTTCTCACAATTATATTGCGGAGTGTTTAATTACTAAAAAAGGTATTCCTATTAAATCAAGATAATTGGAAATGAACATCCGCTTTAAAGAAAAAAGGATAGATAATATTCTAAATGAAGTAAAGTAAAAGGTGAAATAATAATAAAATATGAACGTGTAGATTCCAGATAAATGAAATCAACTTTAATAAATTGTTTATGGCTAAGGCGCGATTTGCGTTTACACGATAATGCAGCACTTTATCATGCCTTAAAAAATGGTTTACCCGTATTGGCCGTATTTGTTTTTGATACCACCATTTTAGATAGGCTTGATGATAAGCAAGATAAAAGAGTTGCCTTTATACACCAACAAATACAACGCCTGCAAAAAGAGTTAGAAACCATTGGTAGTTCACTGTTGGTCATTCATGACTCTCCATTAAATGCATGGAAAAAAATTATATCGGAATATAATGTTGCCGGTGTTTACACAAATCGTGACTACGAGCCTTATGCATTAAAACGGGAAGCGGCAATGGCCGACCTTTTTAGTGCCAACCATACCTCGTTTTTCAATTTCAAAGATCAGGTAATTTTTGAGTGCAACGAAGTGATAAAAGATGACGGCAGCCCTTACACTGTTTTTACACCGTACAGCAAAAAATGGAAACAAAAGTTGAAGCCGTTTTACCTCCACTCTTACCCTACTGAAAAGTATTTTAAGCACTTTTTAAAAACCTCACCCTTCAAAATTCCATCCTTAGGTGACATTGGATTTAATGATCCAAAACTTGATTTTCCGAAACCGTTTTTATCAAAAGATATTATTAAACAATACGCTCAACAACGTGATTACCCGTCTATAAATGGAACCTCTCGCTTAAGCGTACATCTTCGTTTTGGCACAGTGAGTATTCGCGAACTGGCGACCGAAGCACAAAAGCTAAGTGAAACCTGGCTCAATGAATTAATATGGCGAGATTTTTATATGATGATACTGCATCACTTTCCACATGTAGAAAAATCTTTTAAACGTAAATATGACGTGATTAAATGGCGCAACAATGAAACAGAGTTTAATGCTTGGTGCGAAGGTAAAACCGGCTACCCTATAGTAGATGCGGGAATGCGAGAATTAAATGAATCTGGATTTATGCACAACCGCGTTCGCATGATTACGGCCAGTTTTTTGGTAAAACATTTGTTAATTGACTGGCGATGGGGCGAAGCATATTTTGCAAAAAAACTGTTGGACTTCGACCTGTCGGCAAACAATGGAGGGTGGCAATGGGCAGCAAGCAGCGGTTGTGATGCTGCACCTTACTTCCGCATTTTTAATCCTGCTGAACAAACTAAAAAATTTGATCCACAGTTCAAATACATACGTAAGTGGGTTCCAGAATTTGAAGAGCTAACTTACCCTCTCCCTATTGTTGATCATAAATTTGCTCGCGAAAGATGTTTGGCTACTTTTAAACAGGCATTGCAATAGTTTAACTTTTCTTAAACCATAATTTTTTATCAACCCGAAAATTTTTCATCCTATATTTTCCTCCTTTCAAATGTGAAATTGCACCTCTTGACTAGGTTAAGTATTGTTCTTGTACAGGATCTACTACTTTTGACAATACTATTTCAACACCATCAATTAATGAAAAAAAATGTACTCCTTGCCTGCATCTTGTTAATGCTTAAGCCCGCTCATGCTCAATTTTGCGAATGGGCAAGAAGCGTTAATACTGCGTCACGCCCTCACACTGTTGCTGTAAGAGAAGATCTTTTGGGAAACAACTATTTTGCATCCTTTACCGAAACCGGGACTACAATGGTTGCATCTTATCTCGAAAAAACAAATGCAGCACAACAATCGCTTTGGAAAAAAACCTTCGCAGGAAATATTAAAATTTCTGATGTCGAAATAAATTCACTTAACCATACAGTGACAACAGGATCCTTTGAAGGAGCTGCCATTTTTGATAATGATACTTTACTCTCGCCAAACTTTAGAAGCGCCTTCTTTTTTGAAGCGGATGAAACAGGGGTAATCCTGTGGATCAAAAAAATTAATCCGGTTAATGATGCTTTTGAACCTGTTGATCTCTTTATCGCTACCAATGATAACCTGTATTTTACCTCTGAACTCAATGGTGGATCCAATCTAGGTTTCTGCGCATTTCATAAAATGGACCCTGGTGCCAACAATCTTCAAAATGAATTTAACAGCAACTTTGAAAACAGAACTTATTCTCACATTATTTCAGACAGCGCAGGAAATATTGTGCTTAGTGGAACCTGTGGCAATTTTGCAACTTTTGATGGACTAACACCTTCTATAAATGCCTCATACCAACACTTTTTAGCTGGATATGACTCCGGATTTAACGCGCAATGGCTTTTAAATAAACCATACATTACTTTTGATCATAACAACAACCTTGGCACAGATGGACAAAATTATTTTTGGGTGTTTGATGATTTTAACGGAAACGATGACACCGTTAAAGTTTTAAAAGTAGATGCTACAGGCCAAGTATTGTCAGAGTTTGCAGGGCCGTTTACTTCAGCATTTTTTGTTGCCCCTTATTTTAGTGTAGATAAGTTTGGCAATAGCGTTTTGCTTTATAGCCTTTACCAGCACAATTATATTTTCCGTTACGATGCAAATTTTAATCTCTTGTGGAGCGATACCATAGCAACAGGTTTTGCCACCTTTGAGCGCGAAATTGATGTGCGCTGTTACGACTCTTCTTTTTACATCTTTAGCCGATTTAATACCGACACCATGGAGGTTAGTGGTTTTACGCTATACAACCTTAACTCAGGGGCCAACTTTCCTGTTGATTTGTATGCAGGCAAATGGAATGACAACCAGCCAACCGGAATAACAGATAGGGACGTAGAGCAACTGGTTTTCTTTCCCAACCCGGCAAATAATATTTTAACCATTAAAACCAATGGACAAGAATTTAAGAGCGCTGTTATTTATGACATCAACGGAATAGAGGTTTATAAGAAAAGTATTAAAAACAATGCTCCATCGCTTTTTTCTTTCAGTGTCGCCCATTTAAATTCAGGTATTTATTCCATCATCCTGTTTGGCGAAAAAAATGCATGGAGCATTAGGAAAAAACTAGTGATCGTTCATTAGTCAGTGTATATTTTAACATAGTTCTATCTTTGCCGCCTTAATTTTAAGGCACAATGAGTAAAGTTAGAACACGTTTTGCACCAAGCCCCACCGGACCCTTACATATGGGCGGAGTTCGCACAGCACTATTCGCATACCTGTTTGCGAAAAAAAATAATGGCGATTTTTTATTGCGCATTGAGGATACCGATCAAAACAGATTTGTTCCCGGTGCAGAAGAATATATTATTGATGCCTTACTCTGGAGTGGAATAAAAATAAAAGAAGGGGTATCTGTTGGTGGGCCACATGCACCTTATCGCCAAAGCGAACGCAAAGACATCTACAAAAAATATGCGGAACAACTGGTGCAAAGCGGCCATGCTTATTATGCCTTCGATGCTGCTGAAGAGTTAGAGGCCGCTAGAAAAACAGCAGAAAATGCAGGCAGCTCGTTTTCTTACGGAAGCACCACACGCATGTCATTAAAAAACTCATTGGCTTTGGGTGCCTCAGAAACTGACAAGCTGATGTCAGAAAAAGCGGCTTATGTCATCAGGCTTCGGGTTCCAGAAAATGAGGAAATAAAATTTACCGACCTTATTCGTGGTGAAGTTTCTTTTAACTCCTCTCTTGTTGATGATAAAGTTTTGCTAAAAAGTGATGGCATGCCTACTTACCATTTAGCACACATTGTTGATGATTACCTGATGGAAATCACCCATGCCATTCGCGGGGAAGAGTGGTTGCCTTCGGCTCCGGCACATATTTTAATTTATCGGTTTTTGCAATGGGAAAATAAAATGCCACAATATGCACACCTTCCACTTTTGTTAAAGCCTGATGGTAAAGGAAAACTGAGTAAACGTGATGGCGATAAACTAGGCTTTCCCGTTTTTCCGTTGGAGTGGAAAGATCCTGCCTCGGGAGAAGTTTCAAGCGGATACCGTGAAAAAGGATATTACCCTGAAGCATTTGTAAACATGCTCGCGTTTTTAGGTTGGAATTCAGCTACCGAGCAGGAAATTTTTTCCATGGAAGAGCTGATACAAGCCTTTTCGTTTGAACATGTGCATAAATCAGGTGCTCGTTTTGATCCTGAAAAAACCAAGTGGTTCAATGCCCAATGGCTACAAAAAAAACCAGATACAGAAATTGCTGAAAGGTTAAAATTATCGCTGGCAGAAAAATTTGGTTATAGCGCAAACGACAAGCGATTGACCAATGATTTTTTAACAACCTGTGTAAAATTACTAAAGCCTCGCGTTCAGTTCGAAAATGAGATGCTGAGTAAAGGTATCTATCTTTTTGAGCGGCCTGTTGTTTTTGATGAAACCGTGATTGCAAAAAAATGGAAACCAGCCTTGCTTACTTTTTTTAACACGCTGTCAGAAAATTTTGTTACTGCCAATGTCTTTGATGTTGCATCAGCAGAAACTATTTTTAAACAAACGGCTGAGGCGCTAGGATTAAAACCAGGCGATGTTTTACAGTTACTTCGAGTATTCGTAAGCGGTGAAGCACAGGGAGTGGATCTTTTTCCTATGGTTGCTCTTCTCGGAAAAGAAGAAACCGTTTTCCGGTTAAATGATGCACTGCAAAAAATACCGTCTATTTCTTAACCGGCTCAAGTTTGCTCATAGGTTGTAATAAAATAACAGAGGAATATGCCGGTAAGTTAATTTTCCCGTCTTTAAAAACCATATCCTTAGCTGTTTGATACACCACTTGTGTAAACCCTTTTTCATTGTCAGAAAATATAACATCCACAGGGCCTCCGGTTACGTTGTGCAACACCAAGCATTGCTGCTGGTTAAAAACCCTTTTAAAAACAAGCACCTTCTTGTTACTCAAAGCAGAAGGTTGAAACGCTCCCACATTAAGTGCTTTTATATTTTTTCTTGTTTGTATAAGCTCTTTATACCGATTAAAAAAAGAATTGGGATCTTTTTTTTGTTTGGTTGCAGCATCAACGCTTTTGTCTGTGCTATACACCGGCTTTATCCATGAAGGGCGCATTTTATCCTCCTGTTGCGGCCCAAACACAAAAGGTTCTCGTATATTTTCATCGGGTTTTTTTCCGCTCATTCCAAGTTCTTCTCCGTAATAAATAAAAGGTAAACCCGGAAGTGAATATAAAATAGCCGCTGCCAGCTTTGCCTTAGCCACATTTCCACCCACCTCACTCATTACACGATTTTGGTCATGATTGGTAAGAAAAATTGCGTCCTTGTATTTTGCATTTTGTGCCAAGTAATTTGACGTTATTTTCTGCATTTTAAGGTTAAATGAAGTTGCGTCTTCTGATTTTACTGCCCCTAATATTTTAGAAGCAAGTTCAAAATTAAAACAAGCGTCAACACTTTTTAAGTATGGTGCAATTACTTCAAAGGTGTTCCCTACTTCTGCAACTATAAATGTTTGTGGATTAACCGTGAAGCATGCTGTTTGCAAGTCTTTCCAAAAAGCAACATTTTTAGCATGTTCAGGAAAAATATGCTGGGCAGCATCCATTCTAAATCCATCCACCTTTGCTGTGGTAAGCCAATAGGTTAATATTTTTTTTGCCTCTGCTACCATTGCTGGATTGTCATAATTCCAATCGGGCATTTCGGGGCCAAAGTATCCATAGTAATATTCGTTACCTACCGGATTTCCTTTTTCGTCTTTAGGCAAATGCCAGTGGTCTTTGTCATTTGCTGGCGGATTACTGGTCCATAAAAAACAATTCCTGTATTTGCTATCTATCTTTTGGCTTGCCTCCATAAACCATGGATGTTTAACACTGCAATGATTTAATGGAATATCCAAAATAATCTTAAATCCATTTTTATGTGCATCGGCAACAAACAAAGGAAAATTCTCCAGCAATCCGTATTCAGGATCTATGTCGTAATAATTGGTAACATCATATTTATGGTAAGATGGCGATGGAAAAACAGGCGTTATCCAAATGGCTTCGGCTCCAAGATCGCGCAGGTAATCCCATTTAGCCGTAATTCCTTTTAAATCCCCTACTCCATCACCATTAGCATCACTAAAAGAGCGAACAAATATTTGATAAAATACCGCTTGGGGGAAATATCCCGGAGTTAAATTTTGTGATTGCGGAGAAGCCGTTTGAGCCATGGTTTGCAGGAAAAAAACAGAACAGAACAGGATTATAGATAGTGATTGTTTCATTGACTATATCAATAAGAAGAATGCGATATTAATAAAAAGAATGTTTTAAGAGAATACTTTGCTGTATTATCTAATTTTGCCACATCAATATTTCACTATGCATGAATTGTTAATTTCAGGAATAGAATGCTACGCCTTTCACGGGTGCCTGCTTGAAGAAGAAAAAATAGGCTGCAATTACACCGTTGATATTATTTTTACAGCAGAGCTTGCTGCTGCAGTTGAAACGGATGATCTGAAAAACACCATTGATTATGTGAAAGTAAATGAGTTGGTAAAAAAAGAAATGGCCATTGCTTCTCGGCTAATAGAACATGTAGCTGGTCGCATTCATAAGGCATTGCTAAATGAATTCCCGTTTTGTACAAAAATTAATGTTAGTGTTGGCAAACATCAGCCGCCTGTTGCCGGTTATATTCACAAAGCGGTGTTTACTTTATCGTGAAAAACAGTAACTTAATGGCACCAAAAACGTTTACCCAATAATAAAACGTATTGGCAAAAATTAAATTTTTGCGAATCAAAATATTTCTACATTTGCCGCAACGTTAAAAAATGGTCGCGTGGCCGAGCGGTTAGGCAGAGGTCTGCAAAACCTTCTACAGCAGTTCAAATCTGCTCGCGACCTCATCAAAAAGACACCTATTTTGGGTGTCTTTTTTGTTTTTTCCCTTGTGGCTAAATCCCTCATCAACAGATCTCCAATTAAGGGAAACATTCGTAAATCATTAACGTACAAAGGTTGTTAATACTTAACCATATCTATGGAAAGCAACAAATGGGCGTTTAAAATTGATAGAAATCTTTACCGGATTTTGATTGCCCTCATCGTCATCACTATTTCCAATGCCGTTATCAGTACCTATATTATTGATAAGAGCAAGCAAATCACGGTGGAAATAGCAGAAATTACCAGCCCTTCACAATCCGCTCTTTTTGATTTGAGCGAAATGGTGAACAACTCCTGGCGGTATTCAACAAATTGCGTACACCTGCCTAACTCAAGAGAAGATAAAGAAGAGTTGATGCTCATCAATCAACAAAGCTTCCCTTACCTTAAGCATAGGCTCATTACCTTGGCTGCCTCATGGAGATCGTCAGAAGCGATTGATAGTCTTAACAAAATTTTTAATGACTATGATCACCTTATCCTTTTTCAAAATCAATTGCTTCAAGAGCTTAAATCCAAAGCGGATCATCAAAACGCGGTTAAAAAAGTTGCTGCCGAAGAAATTCTTGAAACGCAGATTAACCCTCTTGCAAGCTCCATAACAAAAGAACTTTCCTCGCTTACCAATCATAAAAAAAGAGAGGCCTTAAGTCAGCAACGAGAGATGATAGATTCGCTCATAATGTTGATGGCCGTGGTGTTAGGATTAGCACTTGTTATCATTAACCTAGTGATAGTTATTACCCTTTTCATGAACAAGAATATTATAACACCTGTAATGAAAATCAGGAAATTTATTCTGCAACTGAGCAAAGGAGAATTGCCTGAATTAAAATTAGAAGTCCCATCAAATGCAGTAGGCGAAATGATTCATGCGTTGGATGCTCATGTGGAGGGATTAAAAAGAACGTCTGTTTTTGTAAAAGATATTGGACAGGCAAACTTTAACTCTCATTTTGAGCCTTTAAGTGAAAATGATGTGCAAGGAAAAGCGCTTATAGAAATGCGCGACCGTTTAAAAGCAGCAAGTGATGATGAGGCTACCCGCAAATGGATCTCTGATGGATTGGAGCGTATTAGTGTTGTAAACCGTGATTTTACAATGGACATTAACACCTTATGCGCCACACTTATCAGAGAACTGGTAACTTTTGCAGGAGCACAACAAGGAGCTATTTTCTTAGTAGAGGAAAATCAAAATCAGGAACCCATCATTAATCTTTGCGGCAACTATGGCACCAACAGTGAACTAATGGCCTTAAATGGCGAATTGTTAAAAAACAGTCTTATTGGGCAAGCTATTCAATCTAATGAAAACATTTATTTACGTGATTGTGATTTAAGTTTGTTTCAGGTAGATGCAGGATTATATAAAACCGAAAAAGCCAATGTATATATTTTTCCTCTGTTTGCAGGTGGAAGTGTAATAGGTGTAATTGAAATAGCGTGTGCAAAAGAGCTTAGCGATTCGCAACTGAATTACCTAAATCGTTTGCTGGAGCCAGTGGCTGCAAGCGTACATGGTGTTGCTGCAAATATGTTAACCCGAAATCTGCTGAATGAAAGTTTGCGACAATCCGATGCTTTGTCTGCACAAAAACAGGAGCTGGCATGGGCCAATGAAAACATGTTGACCAAATCCAAAGAACTGGAACAATCACAAAAAGAACTTAAAAAACAACAGGAAGAACTTAAAACAGTAAATGCTGACTTGGAAATAAAAGCACATTTGCTGGAAGAACGAAATCTGGCCATGGAGCAAGCCCGTCAATCGCTTACGTTTAAGGCGCAGCAATTGGAACAAAGCAGTAAATATAAATCTGCCTTTCTTGCTAACATGTCGCATGAGTTACGCACTCCTTTAAACAGCATTCTGATTCTCGCGAAACTGCTTGCTGACAACAAGACCCTAAATCTTTTACCCAAGCAAATTGAACATGCAAAGGTTATACATAAATCCGGGGCTGATCTTTTAATGTTGATTAACGATATTCTAGATCTGTCAAAAATTGAAAGTGGAAAGCTGGAGTTTGTGTTTGAGAAAATTGCAGTTTCAGAAATTGCCAACGACATGAGAATGTTGTTTACTGAGTACGCTCACGAAAAACAAATAGAATTGGATGTGGTGTGCGAGGCCTCTCTATTTGAGGAAATCACCAGTGATCGCCTACGGCTGGAACAGATCATAAAAAATCTTATTTCAAACGCCATTAAATTTACCGACAAAAGTGGAAATGTGACACTGCGCTTTTATCAGCCTACCGTTGATGAGCTAATAAAAAACAAAATAACTATTGAGAATAATTGTGCTCTCGGCATTGCTGTTACTGACACCGGCATTGGTATTCCGGAGGAGAAGCAAAAACTAATTTTCGAAGCCTTTAACCAAGCCGACAATAGCACAAGCCGCAAATATGGTGGAACGGGGCTTGGTTTAACCATAAGTAGGGAAATCGTAAATATTTTGGGAGGCGAAATTATACTAAGCAGCGTACCTGGAAAGGGGAGTACCTTCACCATCATCATTCCGCAACACACCACACAAATAGCGGAAACAACAGAAAAACCTATTAAGACTATTCCGATAACACTTGACGATAAACCTGTTGAAACGACACCTGCAAATCCGCTATCAAATACTGAAGCACAGCAGTACCTGGACACGGGTTACTTAGACGATCGCGACTTTATTATAGAACAAGATAAGATTGTTTTAATAATAGAAGATGATGTTGTTTTTTTAAAGCTGTTGATTGACTACTGTCACATTTACGGCTATAAGGCTATTGCTACCCAACAAGGAGAAAATGGTTTAGCCTTTGCAAAAAAATTTAACCCCTATGCGATTATCTTAGACCTAATGTTACCTGATATGGATGGTTTAACCGTTTTATCAGCCTTAAAAAACGATGATGCTCTTAAAAACATTCCTGTTCATATTATTAGTGCCTTAGAAAACACGTTTTCAACCTCAAGCACAAAAGCTTCCAGCTATATTCAAAAGCCTGTACAAAAATCGCAGTTGGAAAAACTGATGATGAACCTGGACTCTTTTAGTGATTTTGCCTCTTCTCGCGATGATGATAGTATTTACGCTTCACCTCTTAATGATGGTAGTTTGCGCGGTAAAACTATTTTAATGGCCGATGATGATATGCGAAATATCTATGCCCTCACCACCTTAATTGAAAGTGCTGGTGCCAATCTTATTTGTGCTTATGATGGAAAAGAGGCGGTAGAAAAATTGCAAAAAAATCCGCAGGTTGACATTGTGTTAATGGATATCATGATGCCAGTAATGAATGGATACGATGCTATTGCTGAAATTCGTAAAATAGACCGTTACAAAACTATTCCTGTTCTGGCAGTAACCTCTAAAGTGGTTGAAGGCGAAAAAGAACGGTGTCGTGATGCCGGAGCTTCAGATTACATCGCCAAACCGCTGAACAATGATTTGCTCATTAACAAAATACAATTCTGGTTGTATCAATAGCAGTGTTTTCTCCTTATAAATTTCCAGTTCGTCCCCCATCAACGGGCACGTTTATACCGTTTATGTAAGCAGCTGCCGGTGTTGCCAAAAATGCCACTGCATTAGCAACCTCCTCGGGTGAAGCAAAACGACCTGCTGGTATTTCATGGGTCATCTCCTTGGTAATTTCTTCAATACTCTTTCCGGTTTTCTTTGCCTTGTCCTCAATAATTTGCGTGAGGCGGGATGTTGCCGTTGCTCCCGGTAACACATTATTCACCGTTATGCCAAACGTTGCAACTTCTAATGACAAGGTTTTACTCCAGTTACCCACTGCTGCTCGAATGGTGTTAGAAACACCTAACCCTTTTATGGGTTGCTTTACCGAAGTTGAAATAATGTTAATGATGCGTCCGTATTTTGACTCTTTCATACCTGGTAAACATGCTTGCGCAAGTATGTGATTACAAATCAAATGGGCATTAAATGCTTTCAAAAAATCTTCTGTTTGTGCATCGCTCACATTGCCGGCTGCTGGCCCACCTGTGTTATTTACTAAAATGTGTATTAGGCCTTTTTCTTTAATGTGTTTTGCAATGGCATTTTTAACGGTTTCAGCATCCGAAAAATCGGCAACCATATAATCATGCTTTTGTGTGCCAGATAGCGGCAGGCTTTTAACTGTTGTTTTTAATGCATCTTCGTTTCTTGCCAGCAGTACAACATTGGCTCCAAGGCTTGCCATTTCCATTGCACATGCCTTACCTATTCCCTGTGTGCTTCCACAAACAAGCACTGTTTTATTTTCTAAACTCAAGTTCATGCAGGCAAATGTAAAACGTTACCCATTGCAGTAGAATAATATTTTGATACTTTTGGGTAAAGAATTTTTATCATGAATGCATTAACAGAAAAAGTAGCACAAGCAGCAGGCATTAGTAAAGAACAAGCCGAAAAAGCCATAGTAACCGTTGCAGATTCTTTAAAAGAAAAACTGCCCTATATCATGCATAAGCAAATTGATGTACTCATTAGTGGTGGAACAATTTCTGATGGGATTAAATCTAAAATGGAAGATTTAAAGGATGATTTAGAGGCATCAGCAAAAGATATAGGACACCGAGCGCAAGAGTTTGGTGAAGAAGTGGGTAAGAAAATCAGCGATATTTTCTCAGGAAAAATGTAATTTATTAATATAAAAATAAAAAGTATGGCTGTTACCAAACCTTTCAATTTAAAAAAATGGATTGACGAAAACCGTCACTTGCTTAAACCTCCCGTAGGCAATAAGCAAATTTATCTAGAAAACTCCGATTACATTGTTATGATTGTGGGAGGGCCCAACTCAAGAAAAGATTATCATTTTGAGGATGGAGAAGAGTTGTTTTACCAGTTGGAAGGCGATATTGTTGTAAAAACCATTCAGGATGGAAAACAGGTGGATGTGCCCATAAAAGAAGGCGAAATGTTCTTGCTCCCTCCACTTACTCCACACAGTCCTCAGCGTGGGGTAAACACCATTGGACTTGTTATTGAAAGGTATCGCAAGCCCCATGAGAAGGATGCTTGCATGTGGTTTTGCGAGAAATGCGACCATAAATTGTTTGAAGAATTTTTTAGCCTAGAAGATATTGTCACTCAGCTCCCAATTGTTATGAATAGCTTTTATTCTTCTCTTGAAAAACGCACGTGTAAAAAATGTGGAAGTATCATGGAGCCTCCTGTTCCAGCTAAATGAATGGGCTGAAATACAATATCTACGATGCCTGAAATTTATTTTTTTACTGAACAAACCTCCTTTGTTTTAAAACAAAAATCACTTGTAAAACATTGGATATCAAATTGTATTGGTAGTGAAAAATGCAGCTTTTCTACAATAAACTTTATTTTTTGCAGCGATAAATACCTTTTAAACCTTAATAAATCATATCTCAACCATTCAACCCTTACCGACATTATCACCTTTGATTATTCTGTTAAAAACCAGCTTTCCGGTGATATTTTTATCAGCATTGAACGCGTTAAGGAAAACGCTAAATCACTGAAAATCAACAATAAAAATGAGGTACACCGGGTAATGATACACGGTGTGCTTCATTTATGTGGTTATGGTGATAAGTCCTTGAAAGAAAAGGATTTAATGCGTAAAAGGGAAGATAAATATCTATCTTTGCGAACCTTTTGATTTAAAGGGTGTTACGTAAGATATAGGGCATTCATTGCTTCTTGGTTTTGTTTGTTTCACGTGAAACAGTTGGGGCCTTAAATGCCCCTTAAATGATGATTTATGTATAAGGATTATGACGTTATAGTGGTTGGTGCCGGACATGCCGGTTGTGAAGCAGCAGCCGCTGCGGCCAATTTAGGCAGTCGTGTGTTGTTGGTTACTATGAACATGCAGACCATTGCACAGATGAGTTGTAACCCTGCTATGGGTGGTGTTGCCAAGGGTCAAATTGTTAGAGAAATTGATGCCTTGGGCGGTTATTCTGGAATAGTATCTGACAAGTCGGCTATACAATTTAGGATGTTAAACCGCTCTAAAGGTCCTGCCATGTGGAGCCCACGAACGCAAAATGATAGACAACTATTTGCTACAGAATGGAGGGTAATGCTGGAAAACACCCCAAACGTTGATTTTTGGCAAGACATGGTGAGCAGCCTTATTGTAGAGGATGAAAGAGTAAATGGAGTTGTTACCTCAATGGGGATAGAATTTAAGAGTAAGGCAGTTGTGCTTACCAACGGAACCTTCCTAAATGGCATTATTCACATAGGAGAAAAACGTTTTGGTGGTGGAAGAACAGGAGAAAATGCGGCTACAGGTATAACTGAGCAACTAGTTAGCCTGGGCTTAGTAAGCGGCAGGATGAAAACAGGCACACCCCCGCGTCTTGATGGTAGGTCAATTGACTATTCCAAAACCGAAGAACAATTTGGAGACGAAAATCCTTCCAAATTCTCCTTTTCCGATACACAACCCTTAACAAAACAAAAAAGTTGTTTTATAACCTACACCAACGAAGAGGTACATGACATCCTAAAAACCGGATTTGAAAAATCTCCCATGTTTACGGGTCGAATTCAGGGTCTTGGACCGAGATACTGCCCTTCTATTGAAGATAAAATAAATCGGTTTGCCGACAAAACAAGGCACCAATTGTTTATTGAGCCCGAAGGATGGAACACAGTAGAAATTTACCTGAACGGATTTTCTTCCAGCCTGCCTGAAGAGGTGCAATATGCAGCTCTTAAAAAAATTCCCGGTCTTGAAAACGTTAAAATGTTTAGACCAGGTTATGCCATAGAGTATGACTATTTTCCACCCATGCAGTTAAATCTTACGTTGGAAACAAAACTTATTTCCAGTTTATATTTTGCTGGACAAATAAATGGAACCACCGGATACGAAGAAGCCGCTTGCCAAGGACTAATAGCTGGAATAAATGCGCACCAAAAAATTAATGGAAAGGAAGATCTAATATTAAAACGATCTGAAGGATACATTGGCGTTCTTATTGATGACCTAGTTACCAAAGGAACTGATGAGCCTTATAGAATGTTTACCAGTCGGGCTGAGTTTAGAACGCTATTGCGCCAAGACAATGCAGATTTACGCCTAACCGCCATTGGCGAGAAGTTAGGCTTAGTAAAAAATGAACGAATTTCACGTGTTGCTTATAAAAAAGATAAAATTTTTGAGCTTATAAAATTATGTAGAGAAACAAGTTTAGCTCCAACAGAAATTAATGAATTTTTAAGAAACAATAATTCATCAGAAATTATTCAAAAAACAAAAACAGCACAAATTATTTCAAGACCACATATTTCCTTAAATGAAATATTGCCATTAACACAAAACTTTGATGATTTTTTAAATTCTCTTGACCCTTACTTAAAAAATGAAATAATTGAACAAGCTGAAATTGAAATAAAATACGAAGGGTATATTGAAAAGGAATTTGAACACGCTCAAAAAGTAAACAAGCTGGAAGATTTTACTCTTTT
>JAYTNW010000482.1:0-2959 GCA_043748115.1 Bacteroidota bacterium
AAAAAGCAAACTGAGGCCTATTGATGCTACAATTGGTATCCATATCAAAAGCAGAGCAAAAGAGAACTTTCTTTTAACGCATTGCAGAATAAAATATCCAGCAAAAAGCAAATGAAAAACTATATTGATTGGGTTCCAGAGTGAATATCCTTTTAATACCTCGAAATTTTGAGGCAAGAAGTAAATGCCCATTTTTTTTACCATTAAGTTTAACTCTAAAATGGGATGATCGGCAATCCATTGCATCGCTAATTTTTTTCGTGCCTCCCCATTTTCCCATTCATTTAAATTTTCAAAATTCTTAATGTTTGCTTTTGAATATTTATAAATAACACTTGTTGAGTCACGCCAATTTCCCAGCCAGCTCCCTTTTGCATAAGGATTGTGGCCTTGTAAAAACTCATAGCCTGATTGTGTACTCAATACTCTTTTACCAAACATTTTTTCATTTTGCTTTAAGGTGGGAATGAGGCAAAAATAGGTAAGCAGTGCTGTTGCCAGCACAAGTGGAATTAGGATGAATTGCCTATGATAAACAATATAAAGTGAGTAAGCCAAAGCGATCAACAAATAAAAGGCCATTAGTTGGGGACGCAAAAGAATGCTGGCACAAACAATTACAGGAAGGCTACAATAGTCAAAGGTGGTAAACCCTTTTTTAATGGAAATAATCAGCCTGTAAATAACGATGATAAGAACTGGCAATACCATATTCTCATACAAAAAAACACCTCCAACAAAATAAATCACCGATGGATAAAAGCAATAACTTAATGTACAGAACCAAGACAGGCGGTGGTCATTAAGTACAATTTGTGAAAGATCATAAAACCTGAAAACAGATATGGCAAAAGCTATTAAAAAAATAGCGTACCAAAGAGCAATCCACAATGATTTAGGAATGTGGTACTTTATCAAAAAGCTATACACAAAAACCGGAGTCCAGTTGTGATATCCTGTAATCACATCCTTTCCTGTATTCGAGTCGTAACGTGTAAATAATTCAGTGTTTTGGTTTTTAAGAGCAAGTAAATAATTATACTCCTCATCATTGCCCATCACAAACTCTGTGTTAACCTTCGAATACAAAAACACTTTAAAAATAATCATCAAAATGATGACGAATGTCAACCTTCGCTTCATGAGTAAAATTGATAGGTACCGCACATAAAGAAATACTATATTTTTTATGCAAACATCGTTTTTAATTCTATAAAAATACAGAAGCTCGTTTAGAAATACGCTTTGCAGTGCGGCAAAGTCAAATAATGTTTGCTTTTGTTGCCTTGATTATAAATACAGCTTCCCAAAAAAGGGTTCTTTAAATATGGAGCTTGATTTCAAAAATAACCGTTAAATTCGCTCCCTCAAAAACTATTACTTAAATATGAACTTCGATTTAATTATTATAGGTAGCGGACCCGGTGGCTATGTGGCTGCTATACGTGCATCGCAATTAGGAATGAAGGTGGCCATTATTGAAAAAGAAAACCTAGGTGGCATTTGCCTTAACTGGGGCTGCATTCCCACCAAAGCATTGCTGAAGAGCGCCAATGTTTTTGAGTACCTCAACCATGCTAGCGACTATGGATTAAATGTAGCTGATGCCAAAGCTGATTTTGGTGCCGTGATAAGACGCAGCCGTGGTGTTGCCGATGGCATGAGCAAAGGCGTGCAGTTTTTGATGAAAAAAAATAAAATTGAAGTAATTAACGGTTCAGCCAAACTTGCTCCCGGAAAAAAAGTGGATGTAACGGCTGCTGATGGTGCTAAAACAACTTACACAGCCAACAACATCATACTAGCCACAGGTGCACGCTCACGTGAGTTACCCAGTCTAAAACAAGACGGTAAAAAGATATTCGGATATCGTGAAGCAATGAATTTACCGGCACAACCTAAATCATTGGTGGTAGTGGGTTCAGGAGCTATTGGCGTGGAGTTCGCTTATTTTTACAACACCATGGGAACCAAGGTAACCATTGTAGAGTTTATGCCCAACATTGTTCCTGTAGAAGACGAAGAAGTTTCCAAACAATTAGAGCGCTCGTTCAAAAAAATGGGAATGGAAATTCTAACCAACAGTTCTGTAGAAAAAGTGGATACTTCGGGTAGCGGATGTAAGGTTACCATAAAATCGGCTAAGGGAGAAAATGTGATTGTATGCGATGTGGTATTGTCTGCCGTGGGTATTGCACCCAATATTGAAAACATAGGACTTGAAGAGTGTGGTGTAATAACCGACAAAGGCAAGGTGCTGGTTAATGATTTTTACCAGACAAATATCCCCGGTGTTTTTGCCATAGGCGATATTGTTAAAGGGCCTGCTTTGGCTCACGTAGCATCGGCAGAAGGAATTACCTGTGTAGAGAAAATGGCAGGCCACCATCCGGAGCCTATTGACTATACTAACATTCCAGGCTGTACCTATTGTTCTCCCGAAATTGCCAGTGTAGGAATGACAGAAAAGGCAGCTAAAGAAAAAGGCATTGAAATAAAAGTAGGTAAGTTTCCGTTTAGCGCATCAGGCAAAGCCAAAGCCGGTGGTAATAGCGATGGTTTTGTTAAACTGATTTTTGATGCCAAATACGGTGAAATTTTAGGGGCACACATGATAGGCGCTAACGTAACGGATATGATTGCCGAAATAGTTGTAGCACGGAAATTAGAAGCAACAGGGCATGAGATCATAAAATCTGTTCACCCCCACCCTACTATGAGCGAAGCTATAATGGAAGCTGCTGCGGCTGCTTATGGTGAGGTGATACATTTGTAATTCCGGAATAGTAAAGGGCAAAAGAAAGCATAACCGCTATGCTTTGTCAAGATGTTTCGCCTTGCTAAATAGAAAAATTATCATGATGGGTGAAATGGTAATTTTAACCGCGAGGAATCAGATGTTAAAAAAATTAACAAGCACGGAGGTTCTAATAGCTCAACACTTCCACCTCCACCCTTC
>JAYTNW010000483.1:0-2467 GCA_043748115.1 Bacteroidota bacterium
TTTCGGTTTCATGGATGTATTGAACTAGGTATTCATTTTCATCACCTAAATATTTTTCATCATGATGTCCGGTATGCTGTCTGCTTCTGCGGCTCCAAAAGTTAGCCATGCCAATACCAAAATCGGGATGCAACCTGGCAAACAACCATTGACAGGCTTTATTGGCAAATACCTTTTTAATTAATTTATAGCCGTGATCACCAGGGCCTAATCCATCACCGTGACCAATTAAAAATTTTGTACCGTTGAAGTCATATCTTTTAGGTTCTCTAAAAAGTTGAATGCCGATCTCAGTAGTGAGGTAATCGAACATCCACATATCATGATTACCGGTAAAAAGTGTAATTGGCATTCCTGAGTCCGCTAATTCGGCTAACTTTCCCAATAACCTTACATAGCCTTTAGGTACCACATGCTTGTATTCAAACCAAAAATCAAACACATCGCCCATAATAAAAAGGCCTGTTGCATCTTTCCTTATCACATCAAGCCATTGGCAAACCTTTAACTCTCTTTCCAGGCTAGCAGCATAGTTGGGCGCACCAAGGTGGAAATCTGAAATAAAATAGATTTTTTGCTTTGCAGAAGAAGTTTGTGAACCGATAGACATTTCGGGTACGAAAGTCAGCATTTTCAAGCATTTAAACAATGCGTGTGAAAGTGTTTCATTCGTTTAAATAAACACCAAAATGTGAACTTTTTGCAGATAACCTTACAAAAGCAATCAATCTGCAAGCTCTGTAACCTTGCCCCTGTGATTAGCGTAAATATGGTTCCAAGAATATATTTTATGACGAAGCATTTAATGGTTTTTGCAGGAGCATTTCTCATGCACCTTACTAACGGGCAGGCACAGAGTGTTGCTCAAAAACAAATTTCAAACGAACATGTATTTGAAGTTCCTCGAATGGACATTTTCAAGCGACTGCCTGATTTTAAAATACGCTTACAGGTAGCCCCTGATGCAGAGTTTGGAGGATTTTGCGAAAGCAGATCCTTGTTGTTAATGAAACTTACTGACACGGATTATATAAAGGTGCTGCATATACTTGAAGAAATGGGCTTAACATATTACATCAAAGCTGATCCCAGTTTTGAAAAGGCCATATCAGCATGTGACAACCCTAAAGAAATTGAAATAAGTAAGACAATTAACTAAAGAAAAAAATTTACATATATGAAAAGGCAACTTTTTAAACTTTTAATACTGGTAGGGTTACTTGCAAGCCATCAGGTTTCATGGGGACAATGTTCGGGGGGTAGCTTAAGTGGAAGTATTACTATGACAACGGCATGGCAAACACAAGCAACTAACGGAAACAGATATTGGACTTTCGCAGCTACCGCTGGTAATGTTTATTATTTTTCATTTTGTGCCGCAGATGGTGGAAGCACCAGCTTTGATACCCAAATTTCTATTTTAACAAACGCAGGTGTAAACGTTGCCGGAGCCTACAATGATGATTTTTGTGGAACGGCATCTTATCTTGTATGGACATGCACCACCTCTGGAACGTATAGAGCATTAATGAGTCGGTACAATTGTAATACTCAGGCAGGCTTAGGTACATTCGTTTATAAGTTTGAAAACAACAACTGTCCAGCAGGTTTAGGTACAGGCGTAACCAACATTGTTACGCTACCTTATGCAAGCGGTGCCAATACTACATGCGGAAGCGTGAATGACATTCTATCCACACGCTTGGCTGCCTCATGCGGAACTTCCACTTATTTTGCTGGACAAGATCGAGTATGGATATTCACTCCTTTAATTTCAGGTTCAGTAACGGTTGACCTTTTAACCGTATCTAGCAACGTAATATTAACTGCCTATGCTGGTTGTCCGCTTACCGGAAATGCAACCACTTGTAAGGGATTTTCAGAAGGAAGCGGAAACAGGACTTTATCATTTTGTGTAACTGCTGGAACTACCTATTATGTAATTGTAGATGCACAGTCAACACCAGGTTGTTTTGCCTATACCGGTTTAAATATATCGGCACCGGCTGTGTTAGGATGTTCATTAGGTACAGGGGTTAATACAATTACTTTACCTTACACCTCAGCTGGTAGAACTACTTGCGGAAAAGTAAACGATATTACGCAAACCAACGCTGTTACTTGTGGCGACAATTCGTTTATGGGAGGCGAGGATGAGGTGTTAACTTTTACAGCAACCGCATCAGGTATCATAACCATTAAAGTAAATACAGCAGGAGTTAACTCCGCTGTTTATGTATATGACGGTTGTCCGTTAGCATGTTCAGGCACCACTTGCGTGGCCACTAAAACTGGGACAGGTGATAAAACCATGTGCGCATCTGTTGTATTAGGCCGCACCTATTATATTGTAATGGATTCCAAATCAACATGTTTTAACTACGGAATTACCATTACAGTACCGGTTGCCACCTTATCAGGCACCAACTGTTCCTTGCCAGTAAATATATCAACACTACCCACACTA
>JAYTNW010000484.1:0-5318 GCA_043748115.1 Bacteroidota bacterium
TGGAGCTGGCTAAACTCTCACTCGTGGCCAGTGAAACCGGAAATGCCGTTATGATTTTTGACAGCAACTTTAATTTAGAGTGGGTAAACGAGGGCTTTACGCGGTTAACCGGATATACAAGAGATGAAATTGTTCAGCTAAAAGGCCATAAACTGCAGCAGCTAACTTTTAACGAAGACATCAACAACGTTATTAAAGATTCGTTGCGCGAACGTAAATCTTTTGTTTATGAATCGCTGATAGGTAGCAAGGATGGGCAAAAGTTGTGGACAGCAAGCACGCTTACTCCGGTGTTTAGCGACCAAGGAGATTTAAAAAATATTGTAATTGTAGATACAGACATTTCTCTACACAAAAAAATGGAGAAGCAGATCAGGGAGTCGCTCGATGAAAAAGGCTCATTGCTAAAAGAGATACACCATAGGGTTAAAAACAATCTTCAAATCATTATCAGCCTTTTCAATCTTCAAAGCTCGTATATCCACGATCGCACCTCACACAAAATACTTAAAGAAGGTCAGGACAGGATACGTTCCATGGCACTTATTCACGAAAGATTTTACCAAAGCGATGGTACTTCCAAAATAGATTTTGATGAGTACATCAAAAGGCTGTGCGAAACCATTTTTCAGTCGCAGGGTGCTAAGCCTGAAAAAATAAAGTTGACAATAGAAGCAGAAAAAATATCTTTGGACATTGATACGGCTGTTCCCTGCGGGCTAATCATAAACGAATTGGTGAGTAATTCAATAAAACATGCCTTTAACATGAGTGGGGGAGAGGTGAACGTAAAATTCATACAAAACGAAAACAACAATTACGTGCTCACGGTAAAAGATAACGGCACAGGATTGCCAGCCAACATTGATTACGCACAGGCAGAAACATTAGGAATACAATTGGTGCATGCGCTTACAGAACAAATTGATGGTGTGCTTACGGCAACTAACAACAACGGATTTGAAGTAAAAATTGAATTTAAACCAACGCAACATTAATACTCAAGTATGGAAAAAATAAAAATTTTAGTGGTTGAAGATGAAAGCATCGTGGCTAAAGATATTCAGCAAACCTTAATACGATTAGGGTACGATGTTCCGGGTACAGCCTCCTCTGCGCCCAATGCTTTTGCCAAATTGGAAGAAATAGAGCCCGACTTGGTTTTTCTCGACATAAAATTAAAAGGGGAGTTGGATGGTATTCACATAGCCGAGCATATTAAAAAAACATATAACATTCCTGTTATTTTTCTTACCTCATTCGTGGATAAAAATACCCTCGACAGGGCAAAAATTACTGAGCCCTATGGCTACATCGTAAAGCCCTTCTCCGAATCGGATTTGCAAACCACCGTGGAAATGGCTTTGTACAAATTCAAGAAAGATCTTGAAGTGAGAGAAAATGAAAGACGCTATGCCAATGCATTGGAAAATGTAGAAGAAGCCATTTTAATTACCGATACAGAATGCAGGATCACATTTTTAAATCCCAAAGCCGAACAGATGACGGGATTTGGGAATGAAAGCGGACAAGGCATCAGTCTTTTTAAAATGTTGAAGATTGAAAGCGAAGAGTACGAAATAGGAAATGCAGATGCTCTTAACCGCTACATGAAGCAAGGCGAAGTTTTGCAGATTAACAGTTGCAACATTACCATGATGCGCGATTACACCGTTAAAAAGGTGGCTATTACCTGCTCTCCGGTAAGGGATGAAAAAGCACAGATGTTGGGATACGCTGTTGCCATCGTTGAAAAAGCCCATGCAGAAACCGCCAAGCCTGCTGAAGTAAAAGCAGCCGCCCCTGTAGCTGAAGCATCCATTAGCCCGTTAGAGAACCAGGTTATACAAAATTCCTTTTTTGTGAAACGGGGATCCATGCTGGTGAAAGTGTATCTAGAAAATATTTATTGGCTCCAGGCCATGGATAATTACGTGATCATACAAACCAAGGAAGACCAGTTTGTTATTCACGCTACCATGAAGGATATTGAAAGCAAATTGCCCACTGATAATTTTATGCGCGTTCACCGCAGCTTTATCATTTCGCTCGACAAAGTAAGTGTGATGGACGAAAGCACCGTTGTGATCAACGACAAAACAATTCCTATTGGCAAAAGCTACAAAGAGATCTTCATGAATAAGATCAACCTCTTGTAAATTTCTTAGGCCAGTTTATTGCTTTTTGAAAAAATGTACATGCCATGCGCAATCATGGCGCCAAGTAAAAAGCCTCCCAAAATATCTAAAGGGTAATGCATGCCTAAATAAATTCTGCTGTATGACACCAGCAAGGTGTATGTAATCATGGCATAAGTCATTCTTTTATTATCCCTAAAAAGTGTGAGGCACGTAAACACCGCCAATGCCATGCTGTTGGTAGCGTGCGATGACACAAAACCAAAAGTGCCACCGCAACGGCCCTCCACCAAATGGAGCAGGTGCTGCAACACTATGTGATGGCACGGGCGGTAACGCTGCACATAATCTTTTACAAATACAGATAGTTGGTCGGCACAAACAATAAGCAGTGCAACGGCAATCATAAATTTCCAAACCTGGCTGCCGTATTTTTTCCAGGCAAAAAACAAAAGCAAGGCGTAAAAAGGAATCCATGTGAAGCGGTGCGTCACCACTAAAAAAAAATTGTCGAAAAAAGTAGTGTGAAAACTATTGAGAAACAACAAGACTTCTGTGTCCAGATCCTTAAGCGTTTCTATCATTGAGCTATGAGTTTAGCGCTTCCCATATTTTGTCTTTCAGTTCGTCAATGCCTTTTTGTGCCACAGCGGAAATAAATAGCACAGGCACTTTTTTTCCTCCCGGGTTTTTGTCTGATGGTAATTCTTTTTTCATCTCCTTCATCAGTTCATCGTCCAGCATATCTGATTTGGTGATGGCTATCAACCGTGTCTTGTCAAGCAATTCCGGGTTATGCAGTTTAAGTTCTGTTTTTAAAATTTTATACTCTTTTTTAATATCCTTACTGTCAGCAGGTATCATAAAAAGAAGCAGCGAGTTACGTTCAATGTGTCTTAAAAAACGAAGGCCCAATCCTTTTCCGGTGTGTGCGCCTTCAATAATTCCGGGAATGTCGGCCATCACAAACGATCGGTTGTCGCGATAATACACCATGCCCAGGTTAGGGGTTAACGTAGTAAATGCATAGTCGCCTATTTCCGGCTTGGCGGCAGAAACAACAGAAAGCAAAGTTGATTTGCCGGCATTTGGAAAACCTACAAGCCCCACATCAGCCATTATTTTTAACTCCAGCACCTTCCACTCTTCCAAGCCAGGCTCACCGGGTTGGGCATGACGCGGTGTTTGCAGCGTTGACGATTTAAAAAATGCATTGCCCATGCCTCCGCGGCCGCCTTTTGCCAATATCACTTCCTGCCCATCTTCTTCAATTTCAAAGAGCACTTCATTGGTTTCAAAATCTCGCGCTACCGTTCCCAGCGGCACTTCCAAAATCTCATCTTTTCCATCGGCACCTGTGCTCAACGCATTTCCTCCTTTACCGCCCGGTGTTGCCAGTATGTGTTTGCGGTATTTAAGGTGCAGCAAAGTCCACAATTGTCTGTTTCCTCTAACAATAATGTGTCCGCCACGCCCGCCATTACCACCATCGGGCCCGCCCATAGCTGTTTTTTTATCGCGGTGAAAATGCACATAGCCTGCCCCGCCAGCCCCTGAACGGCAGCATATTTTTACGTAGTCAATAAAGTTTTTATCCATAACAGTGCAGCAAAGATACGAGTTAGGAACTTGGCCGTTTTAATGCCTTGTAAACAGGCTACACGGACATAGGTTTACTCCAAGGCTAAGCTTATTCAACAGACTCCCACCAGCGTGAAAATTTCTGACTCGGGTTTGCTAATTCCACCTTTTCGCCAATCATGGGTGTGATCAGTTGTGTTTCAGGATCAATGTTAGCTGCAATTTTTTTCAACGGCTCGTCCCACGGGTGATTGGCCAAACTAAATTTGGAGGAATGCACGGCCAACAGTTTTTTTGTTTTAAGTTCACTTACTGCTATGGGTAGTTGTTCAGGTAGCATGTGTATGTAACGCCAGTTTTTATCGTATTGTCCGTTTTCCAAAATGGCGAGATCAAATGGCCCGAAGGTGTTTCCTGTTGCTGCAAAATGCTTATCATATCCGCTGTCACCACCAATGTAAATTTTAAAAGAAGGGGTGGTGAGTACAAACGACATCCATAGTGCCTGGTTGCGTTTTAACCCACGCCCTGAAAAATGCCTTGCGGCTACGCTGTTAAATTTAAATCCTTGTTCAGCAACGTGCTCTTGGTTCCAATCCATTTCAGTGACAACAGATGCTTGGTAACCCCAGCTTTCCAAATGCTCCCCTGTTCCTAATCCTGTTACCACCTGGCGTACCTTAGGTGTAAATTCTTTTACGGTTTTGTAGTCAAGATGATCCCAATGGTCATGCGTGATGATGAGATAGTCAATTTCAGGAAAATCGTTTACACCAAACACATCTGTTCCTTTAAACGCTTTTGCAAATGAAGCAATGGGAGATGCGGCACCACTGAAAACAGGAACTACCAAAAAAGTTTTTTTGTCAATTTGCATAAAGTATGACGAATGCCCGAACCACACCACAATGTTTTCGTCTTTTCCCAATTGCAACAAGTCCGTTTTAATAGATGGAATAGGCTGTATCGGCACTTTTCTTTCTTTTTTTTCGAAGAAAAACTCTTTCAGCACCTTAAAATAACTTACCCCTTCAGTAAGATCGGGAGTGGGGCTAATGTTTTTAAAAGAGCCATTGCTATAATGAGGGGATTTTAGGATACGTTGTAGGCGATGACCAGAAGGCTTTTTGCCAAACCTAGGCTGGCTTAAAAAATTTTTTCCTGCAATAATTAAAACGATAACAATACTTAGAAAAACGAACATAATTTGATTTTGTGCGCGCAAATGTAGTGCAAACCGTTATTTAAACTTGCACGAAGTAAGCGTTGCCGTATCTTCGCGAAAAATTGTGTAATGGTTAAAGGGTTATTCTTAAAAAAATCGCAGATACCGCATTCTGGGAAAGGGCTGTTTACAAAACAGGCAATAGCAAAAGGCGAGAAAATTGTTGAATATACAGGCAGGGTAAGAACATGGGCTGAGGTTAAAGAATCAGATGGCAATAATGCTTACCTGTTTTATATCACCTCTAAAAAGGTGTTGGATCCGTCAAGGCAAAAGAACATGATGGCTAAATATGCCAACGATGCAAAAGGGGTAACCAAAATAAAAGGGTTGCGCAACAACTCCGAATACCAAGTGAAAAAGCAGCGCTGTTA
>JAYTNW010000485.1:0-3477 GCA_043748115.1 Bacteroidota bacterium
AAGCCCACTATATACGGTGTGGGCATTGAAAACAAACTGATAGAAGTTTTTACAAAAACAGGAACCATTAACGTGCGCAAACCCTATAAAAGTATTGCACTGATCACCTCCTCTCGAATGCACCTATTGGATAATTTTTTTGGGCTAAAAACCTATGAGGGAGACCAGAGAAGTTTTTATGCCAATACCATTTATCAAACTGTAATTAAAGATACAAGACACTATGTGAAAACAGGCCTAAGCCTGAACTATAATCACTACAATGAAAAGTTTAATAACGTTGCTACTTACACGAATGAAATAGTACCCGGAGCCTATGGTGAGTACACCTACAATGACCTGCAACAGTGGGCCGTTGTGGTGGGAGTTCGGGGAGATTACCTAGTGGATTATGGTGGTTTTATTACACCACGTTTGCATATTAAATACAACTTTAACCAACTGACTTCCCTTCGTGTTTCTACAGGTTTGGGATGGCGCACTGCCCGAATTTATGCGGAGAACAGTGCTATATTCTCATCCTCGCGCTACATTGTGGCTGCTGGTAATTTAAAACCCGAACAAGCATGGAACAGTGGAGTAAATTTTACTCGTAAATTCAGAGTGTTCCATCGTGATGCTTCGTTCAATGCCGATTATTATTACACGCGTTTCATCAACCAAGTTGTAGTGGATATGGAAGATGTTCACACCATCCGTTTTTACAATCTTAACGGCAAATCATTTGCGCATTACCTGCAAGGCGAATTGAATACGGAGCCCCTTAAAGGTTTATCCTTACGTTTAGGCTACAAATTAAATTATACCCGCACCAATTATAACGGAGCGTTGCTGGAACGTCCGCTCACCTCGCGCGACAAAGGACTGATTAACATGGAGTACAAAACCGCCAATAAAAAATGGAGCTTTGACTTAACGGCCAAATACAACGGAAAAAGCCGCTTGCCCTCTGGAGGTATCGTTCATCACGGATATGAAATTGATGAATACTCAGATAGGTTTGTGACTATGAATGGACAGATAACGCGTTCCTTTCACAGCTTCGATCTGTATGTAGGTGTAGAGAACCTAACAGATTATACACAGCATCACGCTATTGTTGCACCCGATCAGCCCTATGGCGATGGCTTTGATGCGGGATTGGTGTGGGGGCCACTCATGGGAAGATCCATTTATGCAGGATTCCGATTTACATTGCATTAAATAATAAATCAAAAAATAATTAACGTTCAATTAAAAATAAAAAATGAAAAAAATAATTCTGTTTCTATTCCTTGCATTATCTGCAACCGCCTTTGCACAGCAAGCTAAAACCATGGAGATAAAAATTAACACTACCATTGAATGCGACATGTGTAAGAAACGCGTAGAAAGCGGACTTGCCTATGAAAAGGGAGTAAAATTCAGCAAGGTAGATGTTCCCACCAAAACTCTAACCGTTACCTATAATGCTGCCAAAACCAGCCCTGAAAAAATAAAGCTTGCAGTAAGTAAAATGGGGTACAACGCTGATGAAATAAAGGCTGACACTGCCGCCTACAATCAACTACCTGAATGCTGCAAAGCAGGAGGGCATGAGCATACGGACTAACCGAAAATCCTTTTCGCCACAATCCTATATCTTGTGTTTACGGATGCAATAGCTCCACTCGCCAAAATGCTTTAATAAGGTAAAAGCATTTCTGTAATTTTCACAATCAGAAATACTTTTACCATGAAAAAACCAATCCTTGTTTTCCTAATGTTTTTTGTTGTAGCTGCGAAGGCGCAACCTGTTTCGTTGCGTACTGATGTGCTGGTTGACTCTTTAATGGCCATACAACCTTATGCTGTAAAAATTGATTACGATTCAGCAACCACAAGTCTGCATTACATAACCTTTAGCGGAAATGTGTACCAAATTATTGAAGAACCCGGACAGCCGTTACGTGATACTTTAATTGCAGATGAAAATTTGCATGGCATCAATTACCTGCAGGGATTTGTGTTTAAGGACTCGATGCTGTTCGTTTGCGGAAACCACAAATCGCCCAGTGTGCCGGGCTATGGTATTGTAGCATGTGGAGTGCTGCAACCTGATGGAAGCAGAATGTGGCACAATGTGGTTACAACATCAATTTATCCTTCTAGCGCGGTGCTTTACGATCATGCCTTTAGTTCAATTATTGTTAATGCTGCTGGTGATAGTTTAATATTTGCAAGCGGAGCCCGCACTGATCATGGTGAGATTGAAAGCACCAATGGGTTATACCCTAATACACGTGATGTGCCATTAACCACCAAACTTTTTACTGTGCCTATTACAGCTCAAAATCTTTGTCTCCCTAATGATGAAAATGCGCTGGATTCAATGGGAGTAATATTTGCGCATGGAGTTCGTAACACCTTTGATATGGCTTATGACAAAGACGACCAATTGTTCGGAGTAGAAAACTCGGGCGACCGTGATGATCCTGAAGAAATAAATTGGCTTAGGCAAAACCACCATTACGGTTTTCCATGGCAAATGGGTGGTCATGTAACACCAATGCAGTTTATCGGCTATGATGCAACGTTGGATCTGCTAATCAATCACAACTCATTGGCGTGGGGAAACAATTGTTTTTATAACGACAGCACCTACCCCATCATGCCAGCTTCGTTAAACATTACACAACCGGTCCGAAACTTTGGGCCTGATGCAGACAAGTATAGAGATGAATTGACAGGAAATGTAATGGATGCAAGTGACAATGGAACATTTTTAACCACGTTTACCTCACATCGCAGCCCGCTTGGGATCATGTTTGACAGGTACAGCAAATTGGGTGATAACCTCACGGGCGATGGCTTTGTAATGAGCTACACAAAAGGCACTATGGACAGCACAGGCACCTTGCCTGACAATACCACTGGACCATTTGTTGATCTGGGAGAAGATTTGCTTCATTTACAAATGAGCTACAACACTGCACAGGACAATTATGATATCACAGCAACCAAGATTGTCACTAACTTTGCCAGCCCCGTAGATGCTTGTTTGGTAGGCCATGTGATGTACACCTTAGAAATTGGCATAAACGCACCATCTATCATTCGTGTTCTCACCTTTCCTCCTAACACATCAGGCATCAAAAACAATAGCATAGAAATTACCACAAAAATTTTTCCAAATCCATCAAGCGATAAATTCTACTTACAACTTAACGCTCCTTTTTCAAAGGACACCTTTTCCGTTTCCATTAGACATATTAGTGGTAAACAAACCCCGCAAACAAATTTTAAGCAGATCAGCGAATCAATGTTGTTGGTTAATTGTAGCCACTTGAAACCAGGAATGTATGTGGTGAAAGTCACGAAAGGAAATTTATCAGAAAACTTAAAACTTATTATACACTAATTTTTAAATTTTTATACGAGTAGTTGTTTCTTTCCCGGTGGTTGGGCTGATTTTGTTAAAATAATTTAACATTTTTATTGGCTTTGTTTTTTAGTTTT
>JAYTNW010000486.1:0-3393 GCA_043748115.1 Bacteroidota bacterium
CAATTTGAGTAGGAGAGGAAGCATAATCAGTTTTATGTTGGGGAATATAATCGCTTCCTTCCCAAATAAATTTGGCGATATGATAAGGCATTTTGTTTACACTCATTTGCGACCTTAATGAAAAATGAATGCCGAATGCAGCATGCTCTGTTCGCCACACTGCAGAAGGTCCTTTTACTAACAAATTAAGGTAGGCGTTTTTTGGAGGTTTGGTGTAGTGATCACTATAGTCTTCTTTCACGAGTGGAGAAAGGCGTGCAAATTTTCCTGTGGGAATGCGCGATGCAGGGAAATAGATGTAATCGTTCTGCAAAAAAATATCTCCTGATAAAATATTAAATTCAAAACGATAGGGCATGGTGGCAATAGAGGCGGGGTTCATTTCAATGCCCATGTTTCCAGCAAAATTGCTGTTGGCTATTCCCATCATTTCCTGACCCGATGCGCAAAAAGGCAAGGCCATTAACAACAGTGAATTAATTTTTAAAGAAAGCAAGAGCCGGAGCCTATAGAACAACATTGACACAATTAAAATAGAAAGCGGTAAAATCAAACAGATGAGTAAACAAGGTGCCGGGAGCAATGCGTTTTTCTATTTTCAAAGATACAGTATTGTTGGCATATAAAGCAACGGTTTGGGTTACAACATGCTATTAGACACATTGTAATTTCATGTGTTGTCTAATAAAGCAATACGTTAATGCAGTGGTGTGTAAAAAATATGGACTTTTGCTGTTTCAAATCTTTATATGAACAGAAGAGTAAAAGCATTGTTATTATTCATGGTTTCCATTTTATTTCTATGGAGCTGTAGGCCAGCCACTGAAAAGCAAACGTTGATTGACGCGGAGTGGCTAATTGGTACCTGGAAAGGGGTGATTGAACCTAGCAAGGTTTTTTATGAAAAATGGAGCAGGGAAGGAGATACCGTTTTTGTAAATACCAATTATCACTTAGAAAATGGTGATTCTATTGTTGGCGGCAGATCAAAAATTGCGCTGCGCAACGGAAAGGTTTATTACATTAACGGTTTAAAGGATTCTTCAGAGGTTACTTGGCTTGCTACCAGTTTTTCTCCTTCTAAAATGGTGTTTGAGAATGGTGGCGTTAAACAGTACAAAACCATTGTTTTTGAATTGACAGAACAAAATGACTGGCTGGCACGGCTTGTCAGGGAAAAGGATACAGTACATTATTCGCTTTCAAGGGTCAATTGATTAAAACCGATCACTTAACAGGGGCTTTTTGTTGAAATATACCTTGTGCTTTACATAAAATTAACAGCCAATTCGGCAAAATTTACCATATTTGTACCCTAATTTTTTATAACGAATGGGAGGTAAGTGTTGTGTTTAATCAAACCAACAAAGTGCAGCACAAAATCATCCCTACAAATAAATTGATATGAAAAAAATAGTTGTACTTTTTGTAATGGCACTAACGATTTTTGCCAAATCCGCTTTTTCGCAGAATTGTTTTGAAATTACTTCAATTCTAGTTGATGCTTGTGGTAACCCTGAAGGAGAAAATGAAATGGTTCAATTTAAAATTGGACCGGCTGATTTACTAACAAGTAATTTGTCTGTTGATTGGCCCAGTAATAATTTTATTGGCGTTTGTCAAAATGCGAATACTTCGCAAAAAATTTCTGATTTAAATGCAACCATTACATCGTGCGGAATATTGGTAGAACCCGTTGCTGATATTTTGCCGGCTAACAGTACTGTTATTCTTGTGACGAGCGAAAACATGAACACCACCTTTAATTCGTTCGCAAATTTGACTGATACAATCTATATGATTTTTCAATGCCAAGGAAACACGCAAGGGCATTTCAAAAATCATTATCCAATTTCAGGTACTTCGGGTAACCCGCGAATATTGTCATTAAGCTTTGGGCCATCTTGTGTTGACACGGTTGCTTTTATTCCTAATTTTCTGGTAAATGAATTTGGTACTTATGATACGCTTGCTCAGGACGGCTCTAGCGTTGCTTTTGATGCAGCAGGAAATCCAACTTATTACAACAATGGTTGCCAAGCACCCATCATTACTTTAAATGCAACAGAAACCATAAGTGCCGATACCACTTGCCCCGGTAGTTTGTTAACACTCACGGCATCAAATTTATCGGGGAATTATTCTTCTTATTTTTGGGAGGGCGGTAACGGCACCATTACAGCGCCAACAGTATTAACTAGCACCTATCAAACTGATGCGGCTTTTACCGGAACGGATTATATAACCTTTGCCATGATAGGCCAGTGTAATGACACCATTCGAGATTCTATTGCCGTTTTTTTACAGTCGGGTTCTGCAGTAAATATTTCGGGGCCCACGGCTGTGTGCACAGGTGATACAATTGTGTTAACCGCCTCCAGCAACTCTTCCTATTTGTGGTCTGGTGGGCAAACCTCACAAAGCATTAATGTAACCACTGCAGGAACCTACACGGTAACCGCATCAGGCTCTTGCGGCACTTCATCTTACAGTGTAACTATTACCGGAGGCACCGCACCCAATATTTCTGTTACTCCCGGAACCTCCGTGTCTATTTGCTCAGGACAATCGGTTACTTTAACAGCTACAGGAGCATCTTCTTATACATGGTCAACAGGTGCTACCACCAGTTTTGTTAGCGTTAGTGCTGCCGGTGTTTACACGGTTTCATCATCTACCTCCTGTGGTGTGGACTCTGTTCAGATCACCGTAGCGCAATCTACATCAGCCACAGTAAACATTACTTCGAGTAATGGCACATCGTTATGCCCAGGCGCTTCTACAGTCCTCACTGCCAACTCGGCATCAGCAACAGGTTATAGCTGGTCCGGTGGACAAACCTCATCAACCATTAATGTCACTGCTCCAGGTAGTTACACGGTAACGGTATCATCCTCCTGCGGAACAGCAACAGCCACACAGGTAATAGCACCCGGAACTGTGCCCAATGCAATCATCACCTCACCATCTACAGTTATTTGTCCAACGGCCACGTTAACACTTACAGCCTCCGGTGGCAATGCTTATTTGTGGAACACAGGTGCCGTAACTCCAACTTTGGTGATCACACAGCCAGGTTCTTACAAGGCACTGGTGTCTAACGGATGTGGTAATGATTCAGCAATCATTGTAATTTCAGCAAGCACTTTAAACGCAGCATTTACTCCAAATCTTGTTTCAGGCAATGCGCCACTTGCCGTAAATTTTGCCAATGGCAGCACCTCCAATGTTACTAATTTTTGGAGTTTTGGCGATGGCGGTACTGCCAACAGTGTTGATGCAGATAATGTTTTTAACGCAGCAGGCATTTACACCGTAGTGCTTACGGTTACAGATAATGGAAACTGTACGGATACCGCTTCAACCAGTATAGAAGTGCTTGAAGATACAGCC
>JAYTNW010000487.1:0-7693 GCA_043748115.1 Bacteroidota bacterium
TTCGGCACTTCTAAATTTCCCATATAAAACATAAATTTCATCATATGAAAATAAAAATATCATTTCTCCTATTATTTCTTAGTATTAATTTAGCTGCACAACCTGTGAAATTTCAGTTAACGGTAGGAGATGCTCAATCAGAAACAGGGAATAGTATTTTTCAAACCAGCGATGGAGGTTACATCGTTGCTGGCGCAACCTATCCCACTTTTTCAAATGCAAACGTGTATGTTGCTAAAGTAAATTCTTCAGGAGTTTTACAATGGACAAAAACCTACGGAGGAAATTCGAACGACATCGCACACAGCATAATTGAAACAACAGGTGGTTATTTAATAGCCGGTGAAACGGAAAGTTTTGCAAACTCGCGTGAAGCACTCCTGATACGTACTGATCTTAATGGAGATACACTTTGGACAAAAACATATGGTGGCAACGGTAGCGATATTGCAAATAAAATTGAAGAACTTCCTTCGGGAAATCTTCTGCTCTCCGGAAGTTTCCAGATTAACGGTGTTAATCAAATGGGTTTGATAAGACTTGACAGTGCTGGTGGAATTTTAGGCCAGGGTTATGTTTCACCATACCAGTTTGCCAGCCCCATTAACAAAGCAACGTATTTAGGAAATGGGAAAGTTGGTTTTACGGGAGCTAACCCTTATATGGTTTTGGCCGACACAAACGGTACGTATATAAATACCTATGCTGATTTTTCAGGAGGACGAAGTGTTGATGCACTTGTGACATATGATCAGAAGTATGCGAGTTTAATTTATGATAACGTGGGCGGGGCGCAAGGAAGTAATATTACGCTTAGCAAACTTAACCCGTTAACTACTTCAACAATATTTTCAAAAAAATTCAGCACCAATTTTGACGATACGCCTGTTTCCTTTGTTGAAGCTAATGACCATGGGTTTGTTATTCTCGCGACTTCATTCACTTCATTTTCTTCCAATCAAAGTCTATTACTAATAAAAACGGATTCTGTTGGTAATTTACAATGGACAAAACGATATGCTGTATCTGTAGGTGAAGATAATTTTGCAGGCCAGGTAGTAAAAACTTCGGATGGCGGATATGCCATTGCAGCCAGCACAACCATTAACGGCAATTTCAGTAACTACGAATATTATATCGTTAAAACCGATTCGGCAGGCGATAGCTTTTGTAACCAAACTCCCGTTACGTTTACGCAGGGTACAGCTATCGCGGCCAGTGGAACACTTCCTGTTCCGTTGCTATATTCGGTTGCAAACACCGGAACCTTGGTTGCACCACCGCTTTCAACTTATGGATTGTTAAACACAATTTGCATTACACTTAATGTGAGTGAAACGCACTTAGAAAATAATTCGATTGTACTTTTCCCTAACCCAACTAATGGCAATTTCAAAATAAGTTTCAACAACAGTTATCAGGAAAAAAAGGTATCTATTATAAACGATCTCGGACAGGTTGTGTTTTCAAGAGAAGATCTGAAGGAAAACGTTCTTCAGGTTAATTTAATTAATTACAGCAAAGGGATTTATGTGATTAAGATTGATACATGCGGATCCACTTTTAACAAGAAAATTGTTGTAAGCAATTGAAGAGAAATTCACCAGAAAATATATCGAAGAAGTAATTTTGTTTAAACGAATTTTTTATTTTTATCCTGTTGTGGACATGATTTATTCATTTGGGTAGATTTTTTTTTGCGGGCATTTAGTATGGACTAAGCTTTTAGCATACAACAAAAAGAGTGCATTGACAAAATAAACACTCACTTTTTCGCTCAAATCTCAAATTATTCAATCGTAAGTGCTATCTGTCTGTTTTTTACAGCAAATTGAAATACACGCCAGATCCAATAATAACGAAACCATATTTGTTACTGAACAACTTCTTATCAAAAAACTCTGATGAGTTAGTATAAAAAACTCCCTGCAAATACATGGTGTATTGCAGAGAGTTCATTTTTTAAAAAAAATTTATAGTTTGACTACTTTTTTGATAAACGTTTTATCGTTTGCTGTAATTTTCACAAGATAGGATCCGGTGTTCAAATTCTTAATTTCGTAACTATGTTTTCCTGATAATGCCTTTCCATTAAAGATCATATTAACCTCTTGTCCTAACATGTTAAGCATCTCCACCTTAATAGGAGATGCATTGTTAAGTGCAAATTCAATTGTAAAATCACCTTTGGAAGGATTGGGAGAAACATTTACAGCGTTAATGCCAGAGTTCACTTCTGCAATGCTAACCGGGGAAATAGTGATAACCTGCGAACTAGAGCTGCTACAAGAGCCATTGAAGAGCGTAAGGGTAACTGTGTATTGACCTGGTGCTGCATAGGTATGCTGAGGGAAGTTTCCAGTGGCTGTGTTGCCGTCACCAAAATCCCAGATGTAAGAAGTTACACCGGCAGTGTAATTAAAAAAGGCATAAGTAAAATTATTGTTGCTGGCATAAGCAAAGGCAGAGGAGATCGCAGGGCCAGCTTGTGAGTTAAGCTGTATGGGTACAGCCACCACATTATTTGTTTCGTCTTCTTCAGCAAAATTATTGAAAGGGTCCACATTTACAACAAGGTAGTACAACCCGTTGCAAACATTGGGTACGCTTATGGTTTGCCCAAAGCCGGAGCTGTAAATATCGTAACGGCCAACAAACACACCTTGCCCATTGCTGCCACATCCTGTAACTGACCCCAAATTATAGTTAATGATATCAGCATTTGTTAAAACTTGACCGTGGCTAATACAGATGCTATCCTGTGAGCTGCAATCACCCATGTTAATTAGGCAGTAACCTGTTTTAACCGACTCACCAATGATAGGCCATGTTAATGGATCTGGGTTGGTGCTGGGAGAACGTAATGAGAACTGGAAAAAATCCTGTGCATGTACGTGTCCATGCGTGGGATGATAGCTTTGTGTGCCAGCTGGTGTTTCGGTATAGGTCATAATACCGTTTGTGTTTTTATGATAGATGCGTTGGTTCACACGTTCTTTAGGCGCTGTTCCATCAGGACATGTGGTTACTGTACACGCTACAGGCATAGTATCACAAAAGCACGATCCTGTAGGTTTCATTTCAAGCGGCCCTGCGCCAATGTTTATAATAGCATTAGGAAAATCCACCACGCCTAATTGTTCACCCCAACCGTCACGTATTACATTGTGTGAGCAAATAAGGTCAGGAACAAGGTCACAATCACTACCTCCATTGCGGCAAACACAACCTGAGGCATTGGTGGTTGAACATATCATCCCTAAAGGATCGGGTGGAGGGTTGTTGCCGAAAACAAGTGTGTAGTTGAGAAAAATTCCAGCTTCTGTGGGAAACTCATCAATAACCATTAAATTCCAAAGGCCGTTAGCCGGCTCGAAGGACGAATTAAAAAGGTTGAGCGATTGATCTGGAATGTAATTACCTGTAAACGGTGCTGCGGCATTCACAATTGGGCCATTTATGCCATCCATGCGGAAATGCGTATTGGTGTAATTTGCCCCTGAACTTCCGTTGTGTAACGATAAAATGGCAACACTACCATTGGGAGATTTAAGGGAAATTTTAATATCGCTATCCCACGGATGATTGATGTTAACAATAACTTCTTTAAGCCCGTAGGTAGCACTCATGTAGGTGGGTGAAACCCCTGCAACAGAGAGTGGAATATTTACATTGGTATTATTGTCAGGAATAGGTACAGTGGTGCCGGAATAAACAAACGATTGTGCAGAGGCAACAGCGGCACAAAACACCATGGCAGTAAGAATAGTTAGTTTTTTCATGTTTCAACGCTTTAATTTGAGGTGGCATAAAAGTAATGCTAAAAAACTGAAAACCAAATACTTTTTTAAGCAATTCCCAAATATTGATACACAACCGTTATTCAATGTAAAGCTAAACACCTAAGGGTACCTTTACAAAAAGAATCCAAGAAAATTAGCCTTCAAGCAAACCGCGTCCTGTTTTAGCAAAACGACTTTCATTTTGCAGGTCCTCCACAATTTTATCCAAAAGCCCGTTAATAAATATTTTACTTTGTGGCGTACTAAAATCTTTCGAAATATCAATGTATTCGTTAATGGATACTTTAACGGGAATATGATTAAAATTCATCACCTCAGTAATGGCCATTTTAAGAATGATAATGTCAACCATAGCAATGCGTTCCACATCCCAGTTTTGAGTGCGGGCACTCACTAATTTGGTTAACTCTTTATCGTTTTTAATGGTTTGGCGAAGGAGGGTTTGCATAAAAAGTTTGTCATCTTCTTCATCCTTAAAAAGTGGGAGAACGGTGCTGCTTTTTTCAGTAAAAAAGTTTCGAATGGATTTGGTCACCATGCTATGCGCCAACTCAAGGCTATCTGCCCACCAAAGATTTTTTTCTTCAAGGATAGAATTGGTAGCATCGCTTTGCTGTATCTCGTCTTTGTATAATTTTAAAATCCAATCAATATCACTTTCTTTCTGTTTGCCCTGCAAATATTGTTTGAACTGAGCCGTGTTACGGATTTTGTAAAATAATTTGTGAACGGTTTCCGTATCTGCTTGCCAGCTTATTTTTCTTTTGGTAACAGCCGTTTTAAATTCTTCATTTTCACTCAACCATGCAAAAAAAGGATGTTCAGCCAACGACTGTTTAAACTCCTTCTTCTGCACCATGAATTTAGACGCCACATCTGCTCTGTACAATCGCTCCTGCTCGCTCAACTCAGGAAAGAGTTGCAGTAAAGTCAAGTATAAATCATACAATCTTTCTGTTCCGGAAAATAGTTCAGTTTCGGCTTTGGCAGCGGTAAAGCCCTCTACTTGGTAATATGTATAAAGGGTTTGTAAAACACGGATTCGAAGATGTCGCCTTGCTAACATACTTTTTATTTAAATAAAAGGGAAGAACGGTGGGAGGGCAATTATGGTAGTGGGTGCTTTTATTTTCCGTAAATTCTCTTTTCGGCCAATTGCTTAGCTGCCTGTTGAGACGGAATATTTTCTTCTTTTGATTTTTTGAGAATATCAAGCGTTACATTATAGATATGTTCCGTTTGCTTAAATGCATTGTCACGATTATAGCCTTGCAATTCACTGTAAACATTTATCAACCCTCCTGCATTTATTAAAAAATCTGGTGCGTAAACAATGCCTTTATCCATTAACATTTGACCGTGAACATTTTCATCGGCCAACTGGTTGTTGGCAGCTCCAGATACAATAGCACATTTAAGTTTGTTAATGTTTTCAGTATTAAGTGTGGCGCCCAAAGCACAAGGAGCGTAAATATCCACATCCATATCGTAAACTTGGTCAGGACTAATCACTTCAGCATTGTATTGTTTCGCAACATGAGCCAAAGCATCCTGATTAATGTCAGTGATGTAAACTTTGGCACCGTCTTTTGTTAACTGCTTCACCAAGTTTTCGCCCACATGTCCCACACCTTGCACCACCACCTTTTTTCCACTGAGGTTGTCATTCCCCCATACGTTTTTTGCTGATGCTTTCATGCCCATGTAAACACCATAGGCGGTAACAGGTGAAGGATCGCCACCACCACCCATGGTTTCAGGAAGCCCTGTAACATGTTTGGTTTCTTTGGCGATATATTCCATGTCTTTAGTGGAGGTTCCTACATCTTCTGCAGTAATGTATTTTCCACTAAGTGAGTTCACAAATTTTCCAAACCTGCGAAAAAGGGCTTCTGATTTATCTTTTTTGCTGTCACCAATTATCACCGCTTTGCCACCACCAAGGTTTAGGCCTGATATAGCTGCCTTGTAGGTCATTCCGCGCGATAGGCGAAGCACATCTGTAAGCGCATCGCTCTCATTTTTGTACATCCACATGCGCGTTCCGCCAAGTGATGGGCCTAAGTTGGTATTATGAATAGCAATGATGGCTTTTAACCCCGTTTCATGATCATAGCAAAATACAACTTGTTCGTGCTTCATGGATGTCATTAACGAAAAAATATTTTCTCCTGTTGCTCCAGTATCTTTAATATCAGACATGCTTTCCTTTTTTTACTGATGAATATTTGGTTTTACTTTGCAGTTGCTTTAAAAAGCTTAAAAACCGCGCGCAAAAGTAACCTTTTTTTACAGGAAACAAACACCAGCAATGAAAGATTTAAAATCACTCAACAGGTTCTTCTTAAAATACCGCGGAAGGGTGGTAATGGGAATTATTTTTGTGTTGCTGGCCAATTACTTTGGCCTGTTGCCTGCACGAATTACAAGAGATGCATTGGATTTTATAACTAAATACACCGGTGATGAAATGTTTCGTAAAAAAAATTTAATGAACCCTTATGGTTACGTATCTAAGTTGGCACTTGCAATATTGGGTGTTGTTTTATTACGAGGGGTTTTTATGTTTTTTATGCGCCAAACTATTATTGTTATGTCACGTCAAGTGGAGTATGACATGAAAAACGAAATATATGACAAGTACCAGGAGCTGGACATGGCATTTTATGCGCGCTCAAATACCGGTGATCTCATGAATCGCATCAGCGAAGATGTGAGCCGCGTGCGAATGTACACCGGCCCGGCCCTCATGTATGTGGTAAATATTGTGATTTTATTGGTCATGATTTTTGTGGCGATGGTGAGAATCAATGTGCCATTAACCTTGCTGGTGTTATCACCTTTACCATTATTGGTGGTCATGGTGTATTTCGTTCAAAAAATAATAAATGCCAAAAGCGAAAAAGTTCAGGAAACCCTTAGCAACTTGAGCACCAATGTTCAAGAAACATTTTCAGGAGTAAGGATCATTAAGTCATTTGCCGCAGAAAATGTTTTTGGTAACCTGTTTGAAAACGAAGCCAGAAAGTATTATCGCCAAAGCATGGACATGGCAAGGATACATGCGTTGTTTTATCCTGCCATTTTGTTGTTGGTGGGCTTAAGTTCTATTGGCATAGTATATTACGGTGGAGTGTTGGTAAGCAAAGGTGAAATTACCTTTGGCAATGTGGCTGAGTTTGTTATCTATCTCAATATGTTAATGTGGCCGGTTGGTTCTCTCGGTTGGACCATTACCCTTATCCAACGTGCTGATGCCAGCCAGCGCAGGATCAATGAGTTTTTAAAAAAGGAATCAAGCATTATTAACCATGCTACTAGTAAAAGAGCCGATTTGAATGCGCCTATTCGATTTGAAAATGTATGCTATCAATATCCTGATAAAGAGGTATTTGCCTTATCTGATATTAACTTTAAGATTAACCCTGGTGAGACCGTTGCCATCTTGGGAACTACAGGTTCAGGCAAAACCACGTTGGCCAATTTGTTGGTTAGGTTATGTGAGCCTACAAAAGGAAAAATTACCTTAGGAGAAGAGGATTTGAACCAATTGGATTTGGGAACGGTAAGAAGGCGAACGGGATTTATAACCCAGGATGTTCTATTATTTTCAGATACCATTGCTAACAACATCGCCTTTGGTCTTTCAGATATGGAAGCCACCGAGGCTAGGGTAAAGCTAGAGGATGCTGCTAAGAAGGCCAACGTATTTACCGATATTAGCTCCTTTAAAAACGGTTTTGAAACAATACTTGGTGAAAGGGGAATATCACTAAGCGGTGGCCAAAAGCAGAGGGTTTCTATTGCACGCGCCATCGTTAAAGAACCTGATGTGCTAATCATGGACGACTGCCTTTCAGCCGTTGATACTTACACCGAAGAAACCATCA
>JAYTNW010000488.1:0-3209 GCA_043748115.1 Bacteroidota bacterium
CGAAGGTTTTGGGAGTGTAATAGGCATTGACGAAAATTTGGTCATACCCAACAAAGGTATTTCCATTTACGAAGGGGCTGTTGCTTGCTGGCGCGGAGAGAAAATGAAAGAATGGAATGAAAAGCTGGTGATGAATGCCTACAAATTCAACTTTCCCATTCACAAACCTTATTTTGAACTGTCGGCAGAGGACAAGCAAACGCTGTGGGATGGCAACACCTATTTTAAAGGGCTAAATGCATTTTTTAAACATCTGGAGCAACAAACCTATAAGATACAATATAGGGTAATGCTTAGTCGCTACCGCGGCAAAACCGTTTGTCCCGAATGCCATGGAACACGTTTAAGAAAAGATGCAAACTACGTTTTGGTTAACGGCAAGTCCATTACTGATTTGGTGTTGATGCCGGTGAAAACAAGTTTTGATTTTTTCAGCACAATCAAACTAAATGCATTTGAACAAAAAGTTGCGGGGCGTTTACTCATTGAAATAAAAAGCAGGCTTCAATTCTTAAACGATGTAGGCTTGGGATACCTTACCTTAAATCGTTTATCAAATACGCTGAGTGGTGGCGAATCACAGCGGATAAACCTTGCCACTTCACTAGGCAGTAGCCTTGTTGGAAGCATGTACATCTTAGATGAGCCGAGCATAGGACTTCATCCGCGCGACACTCATCGGCTTATACATGTGCTTAAGTCATTACAAAAAGCCGGTAACACGCTCATTGTGGTTGAACATGATGAGGAAATTATGCGTAGTGCTGATGAATTAATTGATATTGGCCCAATGGCCGGAACGCATGGCGGCAACGTGGTTTTCCAAGGCAACTTTTCACAACTCAGCGCTCAAAAGAACAGTATTACTGCAAGTTACCTTACAGGAAAAAACTTTATTGCAGTACCTGAAAAAAGACGAAAGTGGAATCAAAGTGTGACGGTAAAAGGTGCTCGTGAAAACAATTTAAAGGGCGTTGATGCAAAATTCCCTTTGGGAGTTTTTACTGCCGTTACAGGTGTAAGCGGGTCAGGTAAAACATCTCTTGTAAAAAAAATACTATACCCTGCCATAAAAAAAATACTGGGTGGATATGATGACCAATCGGGGATGTTTGATAAACTAGATGGCGATTACGCGCAGTTAACGGGTATTGAAATGATAGATCAGGATCCCATTGGAAAATCGTCACGCAGTAATCCTGTTACCTATGTAAAAGCCTATGAAGAGATCAGAGCATTGATGACAGAAACACCCTTTGCGCGGCAAAAAAACTTAAAACCATCGCATTTTTCATTTAACGTGGATGGTGGACGGTGCGAGATGTGCCAAGGTGAAGGTGTTGTTACGATTGAGATGCAGTTTATGGCCGACATCATTTTAAAATGCGAGACCTGTCATGGCAAACGTTTTAAAAACGAAATTCTGAGTATTACTTACAGAGATAAAAACATTCACGACATTTTATGTCTCACCGTTGATGATGCCATTACTTTTTTTTCGGAGGAGAAAGATGAGCGCTTTAAAGGTTTCATAAAAAAAATTATTTCCAAACTTCAGCCTTTAGCTGATGTTGGGCTTGGATATATTGCCCTTGGTCAAGCCTCCAGCACATTGAGCGGTGGTGAAGTGCAACGCATTAAGCTTGCCTCCTATTTGGGTTTAGGAAATGCAACCACAAAAACCTTATTTATTTTTGACGAACCCACCACCGGGTTGCATTTCCATGACATTAAAAAACTGCTTGATGCATTTAATGCATTACTAAAAAATGGCAATAGCATTGTGGTTATAGAGCATAACCTTGACGTTATTAAATGTGCTGATTGGGTGATAGAATTAGGACCTGAAGGCGGTGATGAAGGAGGAAGAATTATTTTTGAGGGAACACCGGAAGGATTAGCAAAGTGTAAAGAATCACTTACTGCTCCTTTCCTTGCAGAAAAACTCTAGCCTTCTACCCTATGCCACACCGTAAACACAAACTCGCAGACCTCAAAGACCTTAACCGCTCTGTGCTGATTAACCATCTTAAAACTGAAGAACATAAAACAAAAGAAGCGGCAACAACTGTAGCAACACCGCAAACATCGGTTACGCGTTATGCTTATGAGTTTTTTTCAAACATCTCTAATTTATTTTTGTGGTTTTATCACTACACTCGAAGCCGCTTCGGTTCGCGGTACATTTATCCTGCTGCTACTCCGACAAATAATTCGATTTACACACTCCACAATGATGAGAGCACAACCATAGCGTTGGCCTCGGATTGGGCCAGCGACACCGTGGAAAGCGATGCTATTGCAGACGAAATTAAAAAACATGATCCACATTATACCATTCATTTAGGCGATACTTATTTTGTTGGAACACAGAAGGAAATTCAGAACAATTTCAAACCTGGCCTTGGCTCGTGGCACTATGGCAGCAAAGGCAGTTTTGCTTTGCCCGGTAATCACGAAATGTACACCAGAGGAATACCGTACCATCGTGATCTTTTGCCGCTAATGGGCATAAAAAACAAGAACAGTAATGTTGCCGATGGACAGCAAACACCATTTTTTGCCTTGCAGAATAAGTACTGGAATATAATTGGATTGGATACAGGCTACAACTCAATCGGCATACCCTTCTTTGAGCGCATTTTTCACAATTGCAGTTTCCATCCCAATCTTATTAATTGGTTAAAACAACAACTGCATCTAGACTCAGATGTGCATCGCATACCTGTGTTTCTTTCGCATCACCAGTATTTTTCGGCTTTTGACAGAAGTTATTCGCAACCGGCCAAACAACTGCAAAATCTCATTGGGCACAGAAAGGCAATTTGGTTTTGGGGACATGAGCACCTGTTGGCAATTTACGATGAACATGCATTAAATGACAACGTTACTGTTTATGGCAGGCTCATAGGCAACGGTGGAATGCCTGTTGAACACAAAAAAGTCATCAACGAAAAGGAAGCACGAAAAATTGTTTTTCATGATACCCGCATCAGGGATCAAAAAAACAAACTTGGGCATAACGGCTATGTAATACTCGAAGTAGATGGAAATAGCCTTCTCTGCAAATACTTTGATGAAGAAAAACTTATTTTTGAAGAAAATTGGGAGAACGATAATGGTGTACCGAAGTTAAAAAAACAACAAAGTCACCTATGAAAATTCTTCAAAACAGAGTTACCTGCATCTACCTTGGCTCTACTTTTTTG
>JAYTNW010000489.1:0-1599 GCA_043748115.1 Bacteroidota bacterium
CGTCAATACTGAGGGGCCTACGCCAGCAGGTAACGCTGTAACATATTCCCATCTGCCTACAAACTTTGCATCAACGGGGTTATCAGCCAACAGGACAAACGTATCATCATTACATTTCGTAATTGTTTGTTCTTTATTACCATTGCCATTTATAGTCGCAGGCGGCGGATTTGCACCACCTACTTTAAAAGATTTGGCAAAACAATTAGTACCTATCTGATATGAAACATTCACCACAACAGGATTCGCAGAAGCAGAAAGCCCATCCACCGTGACGGTATTTGCATTAGGCGGCGGCACAGGGCTAAAATTAACACCTAAGGGTTTGTTAGGGCCAAAACGCCAATTGACATTAAAAGCACCCGCAGGTGTCGGGGGCAATGATAAAGTAGCAACATTGCTACAAACATTTATAATGGTGGTATCCGTTACAGGTGGCGGGGGATAATTAGATACTGTTACGCTTGTGCTACAAACACCATTCACATATCTTAATCTTACATCACCAAAAACATCCGTCAATGTAATAGGATTAGCCGTTGTCGGAAACGTTGGCGTACTCAATGAACCACTTATGTATTGCCAAACAGGAAAGCCCGCCCCTGCCGTCAATACTGAGGGGGTCTCACCCGTTACTGTAAAAGTTGTTTGACCGCAACCACTTAAATTTGGAACAGGTGTTAGGATGTTCAATTTATCATCAACACGAATATTAACGTTGTAAGAAAAAAGTTCACAACCTAATCCAGGGTCCCAAGTCAATTTATATATACCTGGATCTCGAGGGTCAAAATTAGCAACTATACCATTTATATCAGTTGCGATAGCTGGGTCTGGTTGAACATAAGTCACACCAACACCCGTCCAATTTCCATTTTTAGCACTTGATTTATTGGGTAATAAAAAAGCGGGTTCGTCTTCGCATTTTATTATATTTTCGTCTGCAATTGGAATCTCATCACACGTTTTCGATATAGGACGAAATACAAGCATTTTAATCAAAACACCCGTACCGACCAATTCCAAAGAAGCACCATCTTGCTCATTTACTGTATTATTAACACCATCCTTAAATCCACCTGTTTTGCAAGGGCTACGCATACCATAACTCGCATTTCTGCCTGACTCATGTGAGGTTGCAAAATCTTGCTCTGTATCTGTAAACAATGCACTATTCTCAACCAATTTAACATCATTATAGTAAAATAAAACATCATTTGACCCTTCTATTAACTCTGCCCAAAAATCTATAGTTGCATTTGCATTTGGCAAACCTGCCAACTGTAAATTTTGCCAATGAACGACAAGTCTCCGAGGGTTAGTCGTGCTTCCTGTCACACCTTTAAAAGTGTATGACACATTGCCACTGCCTAAAACCCACTCATCCCATAAAGGAGAAATAGCCCTCGTTTGAAGAGAAGAAAATTTCAAAATATTGGATGCAGGAATTGCCGTAGTGGCATCATCTAAAATCATAAGCCCATTTTTGCCTACCCTTATTGTCGAAACAGGTTTACAAAAAAACTTGAAATTAAACCCCGCAGGTAATGTAATTTGAGCATCATTATTAGCCCCAAAGACTAAATTAGTACCTAAAAC
>JAYTNW010000490.1:0-11006 GCA_043748115.1 Bacteroidota bacterium
TGATTGTACCTAAGGGAGTCTTCACGTGATGAAATAAAGGCAGTGTTATTCAAGTACATCTTATCCATTTCGGAATTTGACATCTGTAACGAAATAGAATCTGCCGTTAGTTGGTTTTTATCGCTCCACAATACCGGTTGTGTAAACAGCCTTAACATGCTGTCACAAGATGTGTAAACAAGAGAATCGCACACAGCCTGGATATCCGTTTTAAAAAGCCTGACATTATGATAACCGAAATAGGTTTTATGTTTGGTGACAGAATCAAATGTGGCAAAAAGTGTATCGGCATGCATATAAAGCGAGTCCGTAGCAAAAGCACGTGTCATCATTGTTTTTCCCGTAATAAAGGATTTGCCGGTGAGCTCACTATAGTAACCATAATCACCGTTAATACTGATCCGCTCAACAGTATCAGTAATACTCACCTCTGAAAATGCTTCCCCACGCAACAGTTTTCTGTCATAAAACAAACTATCACCTTTTAACCGTTGCTCCTTACCTTGAATGTAAGCGTTTTTACTGAAAAATGATTTTTCTGTAATGGTGTTATGCCACCCATTCTCGCAGTAAATGTAGGTTGATTCATTTGAGCGAATATAGCATGGGCCATAAAAATAAGCTACCTTGGAAATGGTGTAATAAACCAACGTATCTGTTTGCATGATATACCCAGGATGAAGCAAGGTTACATTACGCTTGAAAGCTAATCGTTTTTCCTTTGAGAAATAATTGCCTACATCGCTTGTTAGCGTGTTTTCCTGATCCACAATTTTTCCTCCGGTAAAATAATCTGCAACTCCAGTTTCTAAATTATAATTAAGATTCTGAGTAGTGAGTGTCATTTTTCGGTCTTTTAAAGTAATGTTATTAAACAACCTGGCTTGCCTTGCATTGCCATCATACTTTAAAATATCTCCAGTCAGCGTAAGCGTATCTCCTTGTTCCATCCGAACATGGCCATAAGCATCAATGCTGTTGGTTTCAGCATAGAGATAAGCGCTGTCACAATACATGAAGGTGTTTTCTTGTTTAAAAACCACATCTCCTAGTAGCCTTCTCACATCTTTTCCATACCGTTCATCACCTTCCAGCGAATTTGCATGAACAAGTTCAATTTTTGAAGGCGACTGCGCAAATGCCCGAAAACAAATGTTCATCAACAAAAGAGCAACAAGATATTTTTTCATTATTTGATACTGCGGTTGCAAAAATACTGAAAAGCGCTGTTGTTCGCTTAAAAACCAAAAAGTGCCCATTATTTGTGACTTGCCTTTGCTTGAAAGGTAGCCAATGTTCACCATGCCCATATTTGGGTTAGCCGAAATCTTCAAGCCACTGATCTCGGCAACCGTTCCTGTTCCGCTAATGTTGCTCCATGTGCTTGTCTTAGTGGCTGTGCCGTAGGCATTACTTACTGTTACACACACACTGCCCGTGCTAAAGGATCCAAAACTTACATTTATACTCGCGCTGCCCTGGCCGTTATTTATTGTGGCTCCACTTGGCACACTCCACGTATATCCAGTTGCTGCAGCTACTGCCGGACAACTGTAAACCACCGGTTGACCGCATACCCATGACAATGGACCGCCAATGCTCGATGGCTGCATGGGCAAGCCTCGTGCTACCGTCTTATGTTTTACCGCTGAGTTCACCCTGCATACACTCGTTACGCTCACGCAAACCTGCGTTACAGGAATGCTCGCTTCATAACTTACCGTTATTTCATTGGTGCCCAAACCCGATGTTATTGTTGAGCCGCTTGTTCGGAGTCTAGGTGTTACTGGCCGTTTAGCTGCTTGTTGCCGCTAATGCGTTATATATTGGCTATCACCACCAATTCCACCCTTGAGGTTGATGGAGTTACTGGGAGGAAAAGTATCCTTGGAAGGTATGCCCGGAAAAGGGACTAAAGTTTATTTAATTTTATAGTGCCGATGTAATCTCTTTATCCAATGGCTCTACCCCGGAACGATATCTTCGTATGAGTTTACCATTTTCATCAAGTAAAAACTTTTCAAAATTCCATTTTACATCTCCGGTGAAATCAGCATTAGGCTGCTCTGTCAACCATTTAAATAAGGGATCAATATCTTTACCTTTTACCGAAATTTTTTTCGACATGGGAAATGTAACACCATAATTTTTGGTGCAAAATTCCGCTATCTCCTTATTGTCACCCGGCTCTTGCCACATAAAATTGTTGGCAGGAAAACCTATAACAACCAACTTATCCTTGTACCTTGAAGATAACTCTTCTAAATCTTTATATTGACCAGTATAGCCACACTTGGAAGCTGTGTTGACAATTAGTATTTTTTTTCCCTTATAGAGGTTAAGGTCAATTTTCTCACCGGTAAGTGATGTAACATTAAAATCAAAAACGGTGGAAGCTGTAAGCATAGAAAGTAAAATAAGAGATAAAATTTTCATTTGATAACAATTTTCTTTATTTAATGATTATAACAACAGCGGGTAACATAAGTTTACATTACAGTACCATAAAGATCAAACGCCTCTGTCGAGGTAATTTTCACTTGTGCAAAATCGCCAATACGGACATAATTATTTTTTGCCTCCACCAACACCTCGTTATCCACTTCTGGTGAATCTGCCTCTGTGCGACCAATAAAATAGTCACCCTCTTTTCTGTCAAAAAGCACTTTAAACACCTGCCCTTCTTTCTTCTTATTAATCGCATCAGAAACAGATTGCTGCACTGCCATCAATTCATCTGATCTGCGTTGTTTGGTATCAGCATCCACATCGTCATTTAATTTAAAAGCATGTGTGTTTTCCTCGTGAGAATAGGTAAAAACACCGGCTCTTTCAAATTTCATTTCTTCTAAAAAATGCAGAAGTTCTTCGTGATCTTTTTCTGTTTCGCCAGGATAACCGGTAATAAAAGTTGTGCGAATTGCTATGCCCGGCACACGATCCCTAATGCTGTTAATAAGTGCTGTTGTTTTTTCTCTTGTGGTGCCTCTACGCATGGAAGTTAGCATAGCATCACTTGCATGTTGCAACGGAATGTCTATGTAATTACAGACGTTATTTCTTTCTTGAATGACATCCAACACCTCCATAGGAAAACCTGATGGATAAGCGTAATGCAGCCGTATCCAATCAATACCTTCCACATCTGCAAGCGTGTTCATGAGATGAGCAAGCTTTCGCTCTTTATAAATATCAAGTCCGTAAAAAGTAGAATCCTGAGCAATCAACAGCAACTCTTTGGTGCCGTTTTTTGCTAAAAGTTTCGCCTCATCCACCAAAGCCTCTATCGGTTTTGAAATGTGATTGCCTCTCATTAATGGAATAGCACAAAAAGAGCAAGGGCGATCACAGCCTTCCGATATTTTCATGTAAGCATAGTGCTTAGGAGTGGTAAGCAGGCGTTCGCCTATCAGCTCATGCTTATAATCGGCTCCAAGTGTTTTTAATAACAAAGGCAAATCCCTTGTTCCAAAAAAATTATCTACTCCTGTTATTTCTTTTTCTAATTCGGGTTTGTATCGTTCGCTCAGGCAACCGGTTACAATAAGTTTTTCGATTTTTCCTTTTTCCTTTTGCCGCGCGTAATACAAAATGGTGTCAATAGACTCCTGCTTGGCATTATCAATAAACCCACAGGTATTTACAATTACAACATCAGCTGTTCCTTTGGTTTCATGACCCACTTCAAAATCGTTAGCCTGTAGTTGGCCCATAAGCACTTCTGAGTCCACCACGTTTTTGGAGCAACCCATCGTTACCACATTTACTTTAACTTGCTTATTGGTTTTTGTACGCATAATTAAAACGATTTTTTAAAGTCCGACTCCAAAAATTTTAATTTTACTTCTTGAGAAGAAATAAATGTATTCAAAAAATCAAACAACTCTCCATATCGTTTTACCCAAGCGTTAGTAGCCTTGCTTTTGTACTGCGTTAATCCCTTACGTATTTCCAACTCCACCACCCTCGGAAAATGATCGGATGAGATATACCCAAAAGATACAAAGTCATCAAAATACTCTGCCTGCAACGAATCAGCAGGATATTGGGCAAGAAATTTTATAATTGATTTTCTTTCCTTTTTCTTTAACTTTCGTGAAAGGTAATTCACCTTTGATTTGCCATTGTCCGAAACACCGAAAATTTTTAAGCTATCTCCCTTAAACAGATATTCATAACTATTAAATTGCAAATTTCTGTTATCTGAAATCTTTATGCGATATCCTTTATTTGCCGCTTGCCCTAATGTGATTTGTGGCAACAACAGCATACCGGCCATTAGTACACCAACAAAAACCCAAACAATACGTTTTATCTCCATCTATTCTTAATTTTTACCATCGGTTAACTCCTAGCCACAAGCTGTGCCTTACTTATTATCAAACAAAGAATTCACAAACTCAACACGTTCAAATGCCTGTAGATCGGTCATTTTTTCGCCCACGCCAATATATTTAACGGGTATTTTAAACTCATCTGAAATACCAATCACAACACCACCCTTGGCTGTTCCATCCAACTTCGTTAATGCCAGAGCATTTACCTCTGTGGCTGCCGTAAACTGCCTGGCCTGTTCAATGGCGTTTTGTCCGGTTGAAGCATCAAGCACCAATAATATTTCATGTGGGGCATCAGGAATTACTTTCTGCATTACCCGTTTTATTTTCGACAATTCATTCATCAGGTTCACTTTGTTGTGTAGCCGCCCTGCAGTGTCAATGATAACCACATCGCTTTGCTGGGCCACTCCTGATTTTACAGTATCAAACGCCACCGATGCCGGATCAGCATTCATGCCTTGTGATATTATAGGAACCCCTACCCTTTCAGACCAAATGGTTAACTGATCAACAGCTGCGGCCCTAAAGGTGTCTGCAGCACCCAGCAACACCTTCTTGCCCGAAGTTTTAAATTGATAGGCAAGTTTACCAATTGTGGTGGTTTTACCCACACCATTAACCCCAACCACCATAATCACGTAGGGCTTCTTGCTTTCATCAATCAAATTGGCTACGGTTGCTGAGCGATTTTCTTCCAGCAGCCTTGCAATTTCTTCTTTCAAGATTTTATTAAGCTGGTCGGTGCCCACGTATTTATCTTTGGCCACACGCTCTTCAATACGTTTTATAATTTTTAAAGTAGTGGTTACGCCCACGTCTGATGACACCAATACCTCTTCAAGGTTATCAAGCACTTCTTCATCAACCGTTGATTTGCCGATGACGGCTTTGGTAATTTTTGAAAAAAAACTTTCACGTGTTTTGTCAAGACCCGTATCTAACGTTTCTTTTTCTTTTTTAGAGAACAATCCGAAAAAACCCATAGGGAAATATAATGGAATTAAAGCGTTTACTAAATGTTGTTTTTCGCAAGCCTATGAAAATGAAAAAAGCCCCCTTCCGCAAGGAAAGAAGCTAAGCTATGAAAACATCTTTGTTTAATTTACTTTTTTAAGAAATCTTTCACGTGATCGTTGTGTACGATCTCCTGTTTAAATGAGTAAGAACCCGTTGGGCCTTTAACCATTTTTATCACTTTGGAAAACTCTTTTCCTTTTCCAGATTTTAACGTTGCAACTACTTTCTTAGCCATGCTTGTAAGTTTAACGTTTAAAGTTTTAGGATTAAAGTTGATGTTAAAACAACCTTAACCCATCCTTTAAACTTATTTTATTTCTTTATGTAATGTTACTTTTTTAAGAATGGGGTTAAACTTTTTCAACTCCAAACGCTCCGTGGTGTTTTTCTTATTTTTGGTGGTAATGTAGCGTGATGTTCCTGGCATTCCGCTATTTTTATGCTCGGTGCACTCCATAATTACCTGAACCCTGTTGCCTTTTTTTGCCATTGGTTATTCGAGTTTAAATGTGTCCTTTTTTAATTAAATCATTAATGCAGGCAGAAATGCCCTTTTTATTAATGGTACGGATGGCAGAAGTAGAAACTTTCAGCGTAATCCATTCTCCAGTTTCCGGAAGAAAAAACTTTTTGGTCTGCAAATTTGGGTTAAACCTACGTTTTGTCTTCTTATTAGAGAAGGAAACGCTGTTTCCAACAATACTTGCTTTTCCTGTTAAATCACAAATGCGCGACATGATATTTCACTTTTTTATTAAGGGAGGGCAAAGATGGTTATTTTTTACCGAAATACAAAACATGTACTATTATTTTTTTAAAGCATATTTGTTTGGAATTTAGCAACATAGGCTTATGAAGCAATTTTTACAAGCTTTCACCGCATTTATTTTACTACTATCTGGAAGCATTTCGGCTCAATCGCTGGAGCAAAAATACTCCGTTTACCGTCAACGATTGATCCATGAGTTTATGCTGGGCGTTGGCTCAGGATTTGGTGAAAGCCTCCCTGCCTCCTCTCGCAACACTTTTGACCGCACTTACAATGGCCACCACACCATTAAATGGGGCGATGCTACCATTGACCTAGCTTATTACATGGCGGTTTTGGCAACAGAGTATAAGCTGTTGCAGATGAATGGAAAAAACACCGACTCAACAGTAAGAGAGTTGTATTATGCACTCGAGGCCTTTAACCGATTAGATTATTATGCAGAAGAATATTTTGGGGCTAAACCTTCGCTTAATGGCTTTTTTGTGAGAGATGATGTGGGGAGAGGGCTTTACCAAGGTAAAAGTTTCAATAGTGCTTACAATGATGTGCTTAAACAAATAAATAGCAAGGCGCAGTACAAAATTTCAGGAGAGGCGCCTTTTCGAAAGGATGATTTGAACAAAATAGAGTCAGACTGGATACATTATTTTATTGATGGCAAAAACAAGCATTTTGCCATGAGCAAGGATCAAACCTTTCATCTATTTATTGCTGCGGCCTGCATTGTTAAATGTATTCCGGAGACGACCACCTATGGCGATAAAAAATTTTTAGATGGCGAAACCAGCTTACACGCTGAAGCAATAAAAATAACAGCACGCATCATTGACTACATGCACCTTCCACAAAAATCGAATGTGTTTTTTAACTGGCGGGTGCGCATGCCTGATGGTAAAAAGACTGGTTCGGGTTACAATGCCTGGACCTATGCACGTGGCTTGAGTTTAGTTGAAAACAAAGTTGCTCAAAAGAAAAACCCTAGGCAACGCGGCATCTCCTGGTTTTTGGCCAAACTCATGTATAATTTTACATGGACAGCCTTTAGACCCATTTTCTTTTTTAACCAAAGCGAAGGCAGCAAAACCTTATCGTTGGTGGTGGCTAACAACAGTGCCGCTGGTAATGCCGACAAAGTTTATAGGTACTCCCACATGTACAGCCGTTACCCTAACATACACATTCCAATGCTTTTTCATTTTTTATACAACAAAAAAGCGAAAGCATTAGACTACAAATCCATACAAAAACTATTGGAACAGGCTCCACTTCAAGGTCCGAACAACTACTCTGAATTACCTGCCAACCAACGAAATTACAACTGGAGCAGCACGAGCATTACCATGCATCCACAAAGAAGAGGCTCCCTGCGTCCAGATTTTCCGGGATATTACAATGGTTTGGATTTTATGTTGCTTTATAATTTGTGGCGGCTGGGGAGAGGCTAACAATAAAAAAAACTTCTTATTCTGAACTGGGTTGTTCGAAAATGAAAAACTGAAGAAAAAAATATCCGCACAGCTATTAAAAAGCAGTGCGGATATTAAATTAGAGGATCTATTTATTGCTTAACAAAAATCCTAAGTGAAGTACCGAATCCTGGATTTACAACTTTCCATTTAATAGTAATAGGATCGTTAATATCCAATGTTTCGCTGGTAATATCGAATGCATCGCCAAAAATGGTTTGTTCAGGAGCATCAATGGTAGTAGGTGTTGGGGTGGTAAAGTACGCAGGTACTGCACTGGAGCCACCTACTCTATCAATAATGTAAAGCCCATCTTCTATTTTGATAACTCTTAAGGGAGCACCTGTAGCAACTCTGAGATAATCACCTGAAATGTCAGAAGTGTCTAAACCTACTCCTGTAGGTGCCGTGTAATCCAATACTAATACAATGCGTGAAACCAACGTTTTAAAGCCATTAGCATTAGCCGCTTCATAATCTATTGAATAAATACCAGGAGTAGAAGGATCTACATTATTGGCAGTAGCTGCTACATCAGAAACTGCACCTGTAATGTCATCGGTTAGTGTGGCACCTAAATCGGTAAAAGACCCTCCAACAGGAATGTGTACAAATTCATTTCCCTTTAGTTCAATACCAGGATAGGTAACATCAACAACCTTAGAAACAGGTGACGGATCATCTTTTTTACAACTTGAAATGAAAGCTGTAATTGTGAGTAAACAAATTATTATTTTTTTCATTTATATTAATTATTAAGGTTTAACATCCCACCAAACTTTTACATTAATTTCTTGCTGACCAGGAAAATTAACATTCCTGGTAACCTCTGCACTTGGGTAATAGAAACGCTGAGGGAAAACATTAGGACCTAGGATAGTGTTGGCAGATATTGTGAAGAAATCAGGATAGCCTGTTCTTCTCCATTCTGTCCAAGCTTCAGTATTCGCATTACCGCACAAAGCAATCCATTTTTGAGTAGCAATTGCTTTGAGTTGGTCTTCGAAAGTCCCGCCAGAAGGAAATGAAATATCAGTTTGAGCATAATACGTAGCAGCATCTCCTCCTGATAAGCCAAAATCTGTAAAGTTTGCAGTAATAGCTTCCTCATATAGCGTTTGTGTCCCTGACGATATCCAACCACGTGCTGCAGCTTCAGATTGCAAGAATAAACTTTCATACCCTGTCAATAACCGAACGGGAGCTTCTGCTGAAGCTGGTTCTTCACCATGCCCTCCAATAGCGGCACCAGGTACTGAAACAGGTGTGCCTGCTGATAATGTGTAAGCCCCTTGAGGAATTCCTACCTGCGAACCGTTGGATGCAGGGTCATAAAATACATCAAGCCTTGGATCATTATTGTTTGATAAATAATTAACCGCGGTTGCACTTGCCACCAAATTTTGCGTTTGACCTATCTCGATAAACGAAGAGTACAATGGGTTTGTATTTCCCCCTTCACTAGTATATGCTATTTGAGCATTTTCGCCACCACCCAAAAATTCCGCACCATCAGCTTCAAGTGCTTCTACCCCTGCTTGTGCCTTAGCTGGACTTACGTAGGCTAATCTAAGAAATACGCGTAGTTTTAAAGTATTTCCAAACTTTCTCCATAAACTCATGTCTCCACCAAAGATCACATCATCAGTTCCAGGGAAAAAAGGTGCCTCAGAAGTGTCATCGATAGTACTTAGTCCTGAGTTAAGCAGTTCAATTATACCATTATAAATACTTTCCTGAGAATCATACTTAGGAGCTAATATGGCGGTTTCACCCTGTAAGGCTTCGGAAAACGGAACATCCCCAAAGTTATCTGTTAAAACCTGGAAGCAGTAAGCCTGCATTATTTTGGAACAAGCAACGTAATTTGGTTTGTTCTCGGCAATTGCTTTTGACTCAATGGTTTTTAAATCCTGTAAAGCGTCAGCATATAGGATACCCCATGTTGCATCAAAATCATTTGCTGCAGGACTATACTGTTCAAACGTTTTGTACTGTGATGAACTTGGGCTTTGGGTCCAAAATTGCCCCCACAATCCACCGTAAATTTGTAAATTGTTCCCAACGGCATGTGCAATAGCTAATTCCGCAGATGGCATTAATTGTTCTATTGCTACATCTGCCGGATAATTAGGATTATCGTTAATGTCCAAATAATCCTTTTTGCACGAACTAATAATTCCGGTTATTAGAACCGAAATAATAATCAACGAAATTTTTATCTGATTTTTCATTTTTGTCATTTTTTGAGTTTATCAACTATTAAAACGTCAATTTTAAATTAAATCCATAATTCCGAAGAGAAGGATTAGATGTGAATTCAAAACCTTGAGCATTGCCCGAACCACTGGAAGTTTGTTCTGGGTCAACATACTCGTTCTCTTTAGCTGTCCATAATAGAAGATTATTACCAAATATAGCAACCGTACAACTTCCAAAAGGTGTTTTGCCTAACCATTTAGTAGGCAATTTGTAAGACAAACTCATTTCTCTCAGTTTTACATAACTTGCATCAATGATATGCTGCCCATCTGGAATTACATTAGTGTAATAATCATAAGGATGGAATTCAGTTGTATTAGCAACATAATTACCTTGGTAATCCTCGTAAACAGAACCTTCCCAAACATAATCCTCTCTTTTTTCTGTTTCTTTTGATGTACCTACAAAAGCCATTACATCTTTCGTTCTTGAAAACATTTTCCCACCCTGTTTAATGTCAAACAAGAATCCGAAACTTATGTTTTTAAAAGTCAGGTTGCTGCCGAAAGAGGCCAAAAACTTAGGTTGATAGTTTCCTTTATAAACTAAATTAGGTGTTACTCTAGGCATGCCTGTACTCGAATCAACCACAACATTTCCGTTAGGGTCTCTTAGTAAATCAACTGCAAAAAAGGCTCCATAAGGCTGTCCGACTTGTGCAACAATTTGTGCACGGCTAGAACCTCCCAAGTTAAGTTGTTGTACCCCTTCACCAAGTGAAACAACTTTGTTGTTATTCTTAGTGTAGGTACCATAAACTTCCCACTTAAAGCCTGAAGCGGTTAAAATAGGAACTATACGAAGAGCTAACTCTATACCCTTATTTTCAATTTCTCCTGTATTGATAAATTTAGAACCAAATCCTGTAGATTGAGGTATAGCAAGGGGTATTATCTGGTCGGTGGAATTTTTCTTGTAATAGGCTACGTCAACACTTATCCGATCCTTCAAGAAAGCCATTTCAGCACCAACTTCAAATTCTGTTGTGAACTCAGGAGTCAGTTCAGGATTGCCAATTATATTGGATTTAGTGTAGCCATTTACTCCGTCAAAAGGGAAGGTAGTACTGCCAAAACCTCCATCAATAACCGTAGTAGCGAAATATGAAGACGTTTTATATGGGTCAGCATCATTACCTACTTTTGCCCA
>JAYTNW010000491.1:0-8586 GCA_043748115.1 Bacteroidota bacterium
ATTCTAATGTAAGTGCAAAATTTAAAACGTCTGTAATAGCATCTGATGTGCCTGCACTTGCCTTTGATGGTATGCCTGCAATAATGGCTGCGGGTACAAATGCCGTTGCCACATCTTTACCAATTTGCGATAAAGAAGAGAAGGCCTCGCGTCTGCTTTTCTGTTCAGGAGCATTAACATTAATGTCTCCTATTTTTTCAATTATTTTGAATATGTTCATGATTTCTGTTTTTAACTTGTTGGAAGATTGTTGGCGTTTAATTTTGATTTTAAGTAAGTAGATGCAATAGCAAGTACTTCGTCAGGTGTGCGTGCCAGATCAAACCCTGTTGATGATGTAACCACATCATCACCTGCAAAGGAGGCGGTGTTGGGCATTAGCAAATCGCGAATGGCCGCTGCATGTCGTGCTTCCACCGATACTATTTTACCAGCAAGTGTTAAGTAATCAGGGGTAACAATAAGTTTACCTGCTCCATTGTAGGCGCTTACACCCAAATCTTCAAAAGCTTTTGCCGTTCCTAAAACACTGGCACGGTTGGTAAAATCAATAGAGGAGAAATTTACTTCTAACGAAGGGATGGCACTGCTTCCTATGGCTGCCTTAAAAAAATCGCGATGTGCAATCTCATGTGCTTTAAGGTCAGTTAAAATAATCAGCTCCTCATTGGTGATTCCGCTGTAAGGCGTGGCAACCACTTGTGTGTAAAATGCCGCTTCTAATTGCTCAAGTGCATAGGCATAATTTAAAATACCAATATCACCACTGCCTAAATTAATACCAACATCATCGTCTTTTTTACATCCGGCAACCAGTAGCCCCACTGTTGCCAATGAAGCACCACTGTACTTCAGAAATTGCATGCGCCCAACTTTCTTTTCAAACACATTCAATTCGCGGTTTTCTTCCTTTTCCATAATTTGATTTTTTAACTATTTAAATGATATATGTTTTACTTTGATCTATAAGATACAAAGCCCATACACCATTTACGTGAATCAATTGTGGGTGGATTCTCAACCATTTATTATTTCTTATTTGCAAGAAAAAAAATAAACCGTTTATGAATAATAAACAGAAATTGGTACATTATTAAGATAACTTTTTTATATCTTCGCGCCACACCGCAAATGATTTTAACACATCACGTGTCATCCAAAAATAAATACAGCGAAGAAGAATTAGTGACGTTAATCCGTAATAAAAACACGGAAGCGTTTAAGTCATTATATGACAACTATTCGTCTGCATTGTATGGTGTAATTTTAAAGGTGGTTGAAATAGAAGAGTTGGCACAGGATATTTTACAAGATTCTTTTGTAAAAATTTGGAAGAGCTTCTCAAGTTACGATTCATCTAAAGGAAGACTTTTTACTTGGATGCTTAACATTTCGCGTAACACTGCTATTGACGCTTTACGAAGTAAGCACGGAAAAATGGAAGGAAAAATCCAATCTATTGATAATTCCGTATATGAGGTAAACGCCCAAACCAAGGTTACTACAAACATTGATCAGATCGGACTTAAAGATGTGCTCAAAAAGCTAAAGAATGAACATTTAATTTTAATTGAGCTGGTTTATTTTAAGGGTTATACTCAGGAAGAAATTTCTCAAGAACTGGCTATGCCTTTAGGTACTGTTAAAACACGTATTCGTACAGCATTAAATCAATTGCGTGAAATATTAAAAGAAAAGTAAGTTGGATATCCAAGGTTACATATCATCAGGAATTTTAGAGGCATATATCATGAGCCTTGCTACATCACAAGAAGTGATGGAAGTGGAGTCCTTGGCCGTTAAGTTTCCTGCCATACGTATTGAACTTGGCAAAATAGAAAATGCAATACTGGAGTTTGCAGAATTAAATAGCAAAACTCCACCGCCAGCTTTGCGCGATAAAATATTGGCTGCAATTGCTGCTGATGAGAATGCCAGCAAGCAAAGTGAAGGCAAAATAATTGATTTTAACACCGCAGGAAGCCGAAAAAGTAGTTCCTCGTTAAAAGGGTATGCCATAGCCGCTTCCTTGGCTTTGTTGGTTTGCTTAGGCTATATGTTTAAGGAACATGAAAAGGTAAGGATGGAGAAACTTGCCCTTCAACAAAGCATTGATAGTTTAAGCAGCGCTACTTCAACCTTGCAAAAACAATTTGCTGATGACAAACGTGATCTTTTAAAGAGCATGGATGTGTTTACCGCACCTGGTAATAAAATGATTGAGCTTAAAGGGCTTGATATTTCGCCAACTTCATTTGCGATGGTGTTGTACAACCAACAGAGTAAAGAAGCTTTTATAAGTGTGAAATCATTGCCTGCTCCACCTGCTGATAAGCAATACCAGTTGTGGGCAATTGTTGATGGAAAACCCGTTGATATGGGTGTTTTTGAAATAAATGCAACTAGTTCGGCAATGCAAAAAATGAAGACCATTGAAAATCCACAAGCGTTTGCCGTTACGCTTGAACAAAAAGGCGGTAGCCCCACTCCAACATTAGAACAAATGTATGTGATGGGTAAAAACGGGTAATACCTGTATTATACTCTGCCAATATCTGTTATTAATTTCCTGTAATATTTAGTGTACCATGAATTGTTGCCTTTGACGGCTTGCACTTGATTGCGTGTAGGTGCAAAGTCAATAGGGGTACATATCTGAATAATTCATTTATTTGCAGCACTCATATCCTATGAATTACATCGCCATACGTTGTGTTGTTTCGCCACGCGATCCATTTGCAGAAATTCTTATTTCCCAATTGGCGGAAATAGGTTTTGATATGTTTGAAGAAAACGAAGATGGTTTTGATGGCTTTGTTCGCGAAGATGTTTTTAAAAAAGAGTTACTTAATGAAGTGGATTATTTGCATGACAATGATTTGTGCAAAGTTTCTTACACACTTGAAAATATAGCCGGTGTTAACTGGAACGAAGAATGGGAAAAAAATTTTAAACCCGTTTCGGTAAAAAATGTTTTTATACGCGCGCCTTTTCATGAGGCTGATGACGCTGCCGATATTGACATAATTATTCAGCCTAAAATGTCTTTTGGTACCGGGCACCACGCCACCACGGCCGGCATGGTAGAATTAATGCTTGACATTGAATTTGCAGGTAAAACAGTTTTGGACATGGGCTGCGGCTCTGGTATTTTGGGAATACTTGCCGGAAAACGAAACGCAGAACGCATAGTAGCGATTGATAACGATGAGAACTGTATCATCACTTCTATTGAAAATGCTGATGCCAATAAAGTTCGAAATATGGAAGTAATACATGGAGATGCCAGCACCCTTTCCGGATTTAGCTTTGACGTGGTTTTGGCAAATATTAATAGGAACATTTTATTGAATGATGTTTCCGCTTATGTAAGTGTCATGAAATCAAAAGCGCATTTACTCGTTAGCGGCTTTTATGCAGAGGATGCTCCCATTATACAAGAAGCGTTTGGCAAGTATAATCTCATTCCAGTAAAGAAAATAGTGAATGATAATTGGTGTGCCATAGTCTTTGAACGATAACACAAGATGTGATATGAGTGAAAAAATCACGGCCCACCCGCAAACTACTACCAAGCCACTAAACATAATTGTAATTGTAGCGGCTTTGGGGTATTTTGTAGATATCTACGATCTTATTCTTTTTGGTATAGTTCGCACCCCTAGTTTAAATGGATTAGGTATCACAGATCCTAAGTTGGTTACGGAATATGGTCTTCATCTTTTAAGTGTTCAAATGATTGGCATGTTGGTTGGAGGCTTATTATGGGGCGTTATGGGCGACAAAAAAGGACGGGTTTCTGTTTTGTTCGGCTCCATTATTCTTTATTCGCTTGCAAACATTGCTAATGCCTTTGTAAAAGAGTTTTCAGATATTTCTTCCTTAAGTATTTTAAATGCCTATTCTATTTTAAGATTTGTTGCAGGCGTTGGACTTGCCGGTGAACTAGGTGCCGGGATTACATTAGTAAACGAAACCATGAGCAAAGAAACTAGAGGATATGGAACCATGATTGTGGTGTCCTTTGGAGTTTTAGGAGCTGTTTTCGCCAGCATTCTCGGACATTTTATTCAATGGCAAACGTCTTACATTGTGGGAGGCCTAATGGGGCTGGTGCTGCTTTTTTTGCGAATGAAAGTGTATGAAAGCGGAATGTTTAAAAACCTTAAAAAATCTGTAGGCAATAGGGGTAACCTATGGCTGCTATTCAATGACAGAAAGCGTTTTATTATTTATGTATGTTGCATAGCTGTGGGCGTTCCTATCTGGTACATGATAGGTATTTTAGTTGTATTTTCACCGGAAATAGGAAATGCGCAAGGAATAATAAACATAAAAGGTGGTGATGCCATCATGTATTTTTATCTCTCCACGTGTGCCGGTGATTTTTTAAGTGCCTATTGGAGCCAACGATGGAAGAGTCGCAAAAAAGTGCTTCTTTTATTTTTAATGCTCACCACATTAATTGTTCCTGTTTACCTGTATGCACTTAATGGCAGCAGCTTGCCGGTTTTTTACTTGGTTTGTGCTTTGCTTGGATTTGCTTCCGGCTATTGGGCTGTTTTTGTTACCACATCATCCGAGCAGTTTGGAACCAATATGCGCGCAACGGTAACCACCACGGTTCCTAATATGGTTCGTGGGTCAGTAGCTGTTTTAAGTATGCTTCTGGCTCTTCTGAGAGAGCAGTTTAGCATGGATCTTATTGACGCTACATTCCTGGTTGGAATTATTGCCATAGCATTTGCCTACCTATCTTTGCTGGGCTTAAAGGAAACCTATGCTAAAGACCTTAATTTTATAGAGAGTTGAAATAAAGAAATAAAATGGAATCAAAAAAAACGCTGGTGATCGGTGCATCTCAAAACCCTGCACGTTATTCTTACAAAGCCATTCATAAGTTACGTTATTATAATCATCCCGTTGTGGCTGTGGGATTAAAGGTGGGGTTGGTTGACGATGTAAAAATTGAAATAGGCCAGCCAGCAATAGAGGGGATTGATACAGTGACTGTTTACCTTGGTGCTGAAAATCAAATACCGGTAGAATCTTATATTTTATCTCTTAAACCCAAACGCATTATTTTTAATCCCGGTGCTGAAAATCCTTCGCTGAAAAAAAAGGCAGAAGAGAATGGAATAGAAACGATTGAAGCTTGTACACTGGTGATGCTCACCATTGGAGCCTTTTAGCGGCTGCGCACCGGTTCTTTTAGTTCTTTCTTTTTATTGTTGCCTTCCTCACTTTGATTAGGCAATTTTTTAATGCAACGCTGCTGCGACCCGTTAGATGGGGGAGGTGTGGTACGCAACCTGCTAGGGTTTTGCGTAGAAGGAGGGTGGCTGGGATCGTTTTTATGTATGTAAATTACAGGCGTGTTATTGATTTGTTTTACTTCGGATGGAGGCGTACCGTTAGAAGTTCTAACCGTTTTTACTTCCTGACCAAAAGCCACTTCAAATGACAAAATACCTAACGTAACTAAAGTACATGCACAAGCATTCATTTTATAACGGATTTTACATTGCAAATTTATCACCAACGCTGTGAAATTTATGTGAATGTCTTTGGTGGGAATTGTATGATGAATGAGGTTCCCTTATTTATCTCTGACTCCACTTTTATATTCATACGATGGAAATCAGCAATGGTTTTAACAATCGTAAGTCCTAAACCATAGCTGGGTTCAGTGCTATTATTATATTTTTTAAAGCGTTCAAAAATATGAGGGAGGTTTTCTTTTTCAATTCCTTTTCCGGTATCTTTTATTTCAACCACATAACCAGTGTCGTGATAACGGGCTGTTAATTCAATGGTACCATTTTCAATATTATACTTTAGCGCATTATTAAAAATGTTAGAGAAAAGCGTGTACAGTAGTGCTTTGTTGCCGCTATTAAAAGTAAAATCATCAATGGCATGCGCATAAAGTCTTATGTTTTTTCCAGATAAGCGTTCGTTCAGTTCCTCAGTTATCTCCTCTAAAAGAATTTTAATATTCACGTTTTCATTCTTCAAAAACTGAGCGTTATCAATTTTTGAGATCATCAGCAGCGACTTAATAATTTTACTCATGCGGTTCAGCTTGCGAATGGAGTCCTCTAGTTTATCAGCCACATCATGAGGAATGTGTTCATCCATCAACATATTTTCAAACCGTGTTTTTAAAATACTAATGGGCGTTTGAAGTTCATGCGAAACATTGGTGATAAATTCTTTTTCTATCAAAAAGGCTTGGCGTATTCTACCCATAAGGTTGGTCAAACTATCATCTAGCGATTTAAATTCAGCTGTTGATGTTTTCACTGGTGTACTGTCAAAAGTGACCGGGTCTTTGGTTCCTTTTAGTTTAGTTTCTACAATTTTGTTAAGAGGTTTGAGAATAAGGCGCGCAAAACCAATATCAACCAGCACTGTAAAAATAATGATGCAAACCGTGGCCCAAAGGGCAAAGGTGCTAATGGTGGCTTTTAGTTTTTCAACGGAGTCAATTCCCTCTCCAATGTTTAGCGTGTAAAGCTGATTGTCGTAAATAAAAGTTTGCCTGATAATGCGATGCCTCAAGTCCTCCCCATCAATATCCCAGCGTTCGTTCACTATTTCTGGTGGCTTTATGGTGCTCATGTTCGACACCGGTTCAATTATTATAAACTCTTCCTTAAAAATATTAAAGCTTTCGAAAGTACAATCCGACTCTCGGGCAATATCATTAAGTCCACCTCGCTCAATAATCTTTAACACCTTGGCCGTTCGCGCCATCAAACGTTGGTCAATATGGTTGTAAACCACCTTTTCCACCAAACGAGGCATCAACGCACCAAATGCAATCACTATAATGATCTTGCTGAGGGCGTTATAAATTGCCAGTTTGAGTTGTAATTTCATTGATGCGTAATGTAAAAACCACAGACCCGTTGCCTTATTACAGACAACCGATCTGTGGTTGCAAATTTATATCATTCTGTTATTGCATGTTTAAACGGTAACCTATGCCTCTCACTGTTTCCAGCCATTCAATAGAGGAATGTGCGGCCAACTTTTTACGTAGGTTTTTAACATGCACGTCAATGTAGTTGCTGTCGTAATCATCATCCATCACATCACCCCAAATGTGTTCGGTAAGCTGTGAACGCGATAATACACGGTTTTTATGCATGGCCAAGTAATGCAATAAATCAAATTCTTTTTTAGTAAGAACTACCGGGGTGCCGTTATACTCTATTGTACGGTTTTGGTAATCCATAATAAAATTGTTGATGTCAATTGTCTGCACCTTCAATCCATGTTTCCTGCGCAATATGGCTTGCATACGGGCATGCAACTCTGGTAACGAGAAGGGTTTGGCTAGGTAATCATCAGCGCCAAGGTCAAGCCCGTGTATTTTATCATCAGTTTCACTGCGTGCTGTTAATATTATAAATGCACTCTCGCTGCCATTCTTTTTTGCTTCTTTCAAAATTTCAAAACCACTGGTATCTGGCAATCCAATATCAAGAAGCACAAAATCATACGTGTTTACAAATATCATTTCTGCAGCCTTGGCTCCTGTAAAGGCCACATCACAGTGAAAGCCTTGCTTGGTTAAAAATGTTTCCATTTCACGCAAAAGGCTTCTTTCATCTTCAACAATTAATACATTCATCTTTTTGTTTGTTTAAGGATTAATAAGTTTTAACTTCATAAACATGAAGACAAATGTAGTGCCGAATTATGAACCTGTTATTTTCTTTCCAAAGCGTTCAGTATTACTTCACATGAACGTTTAATGAGATCTGTAGATATAGTTAGGGGAGGAGCTATCCTTAATTTGTGAGGCGCAAACAAAAACCAGTCTGTAAAAACGCCATTTTTAATACATTCTGCTATGATCTTCCTTACATATTCTTCTGATTCAAATTCAACGGCTAGCAACAAACCTTTACCTGTAACTGATCGTATTTTTTTATGTTGGAGTTGATGCCTGAAGAGAATTTCTTTTTCTTTCACCTGTTGGTGAACCTCCGTTTGCGTTAACACTTGAAGGGCGGCATATGCAGCAGCACAACTTACCGGGTGGCCTCCAAATGTGGTTAAGTGTCCAAGCACAGGATGATGTGTAAGCGAACTCATTATTTCCTTTGATGAAACGAAGGCGCCTAATGGCATTCCTCCACCCAAGGCTTTTCCTAAACAAATAATGTCAGGTTGCAAATCAAAATTCTCAAAGCCAAATAAGGTACCTGTTCTTCCAAATCCCGTTTGGCATTCGTCCACCACCAAAAGGGTTCCTGTTTCACGGCACCTTTGCTGCAGTTGTAATAAAAAACCATCTGTCTCCATTTCGCATCCCGCTTCCGCACGCACCACTTCAGTAACCACACACGCTGTTTGTTCAGTAATCTGTGTTAAGTCTTCACGGTGGTTAAACCTAAGATGGTTTATTCCCGGCAACAAAGGACGGTAAGGTGCGGTAAAATATTCATCACCCATCAGGCTCAAAGCACCTTGTGTGCTGCCATGGTATGATTGTTTAAAAGATGCGATATGTGGACGTCCGGTAAATCTCTTGGCCAATTTCATGGCCCCTTCCACTGCTTCGGCACCGGA
>JAYTNW010000492.1:0-2748 GCA_043748115.1 Bacteroidota bacterium
ATGCCCACCACCAACACGTACATTGAAAAAGATCTTGCCGTTAACGATGAAATTGAAAAACTTAGGCTAAGCACCACCACCTCTTTATTGAGCGGTCGCACGGACATTATTGTGGTAAGCAGTGTGAGTTGCATTTACGGTTTAGGTAACCCTGCTGATTTTTTAAACGGAATTGTGAGAGTGGCAGTGGGCGACAAAATAAGCCGCAATGCTTTTTTACACCAGTTGGTGACCTCACTTTACTCACGTAGCGAATTTGAATTTAAGCGAGGCACCTTCAGGGTAAAAGGAGACACTGTTGACCTTTACCTTGCCTATACAGAACGCGCTATACGATTTACTTTTTTTGGTGACGAAATAGAAGAAATAGAAAGTATTGACCCTGTGAGTGCCAAGCGAATGGAAACGCATGACCATGTAGCCATTTATCCGGCTACCATTTTTGTTACCAACGCCAAGCAACAGTTAAAAGCCATCTGGCAAATACAGGAAGACATGATGAAACAGGTGGATTATTTTAACGAGAACGGAAAGCATTTAGAAGCAAAAAGATTAGAGGACAGAACCACCTATGACCTGGAGATGATACGGGAATTGGGCTACTGTTCAGGTATTGAAAACTATTCTCGCTATTTTGATGGCAGGGTTCCTGGTTCGCGCCCGTTTTGTCTGCTGGATTATTTTCCCAAGGACTACATGATGGTGATTGATGAAAGCCATGTAACCATACCCCAAATACGAGCCATGTACGGTGGCGACCGCTCGCGAAAGGTCAACCTGGTGGAATATGGTTTTCGCTTGCCCGCAGCTATGGACAACCGCCCTTTAAAGTTTGAAGAATTTGAGTCGTTGCAGCAGCAGGTTATTTACGTAAGTGCAACACCGGCCGACTATGAAATTGAAAAAAGCGAAGGTGTTATTGTTGAACAAGTGATACGCCCTACCGGGTTATTGGATCCTGTAATTGATGTAAGACCGTGCATTAATCAAGTGGATGACCTTTTAGAAGAGATTGACAAAACCGTGAAGGTGGGCGAACGTGTTTTGGTAACTACACTAACCAAGCGCATGGCCGAGGAGTTGGCGAAGTACCTCACCAAACTTAACATTAAGTGCCGCTACATACACAGCGAAGTGGAGACCTTGGATCGTGTGGAACTACTCAGGGATTTTAGACTGGGGGTTTACGATGTACTGATCGGTATTAACCTTTTGCGTGAAGGATTAGACCTTCCAGAGGTGTCGTTAGTGGCAATAATGGATGCTGATAAGGAGGGATTTTTGCGCAGCAACCGCTCTCTTACCCAAACAGCAGGTCGTGCAGCACGTAATGTTAATGGCAGGGTTATTTTTTACGCTGATAAAATGACTGACAGCATGCAAAAAACAATTGATGAAACAGACCGCAGACGCGAAAAGCAAATTGCCTACAATATGCAGCATGGATTGGTGCCCACACCGCTTAACAAATCTAAAGATCGCATTATGCAACAAAGCAGCGTTACAGATGGGAAAACAGAGAAGGCCTACTTAGAAACACAACGTATTGATATTGCTGCTGACCCCGTGGTGCAATACATGAACAAAGCACAGCTTACCAACACCATTACTAAAACCAAAAAGCAAATGGAAACAGCAGCAAAAGACATGGACTTTATGGAAGCCGCCCGCCTGCGCGATGAGATGTATCAACTGGAAACGCTAATGAAAGAAAGATTCTCGGGATAACATTGGGTTTGAGACTTCGTGGGAGAGCTATGGCAGGGAACAGATGATGCCCAGTTTAACTCCCTTTTTAGGCATGCAAACATTACGTAAGGTTTTTAATATTCCATTATGACTGTGCGCTAATATTTTGCGTCAGCATTTGATTGGATGTGCTTGCCTTTAAATCACTACTTTTGCTCCCTTAAAATTTAAAAACGAATATGAGTGAGTTTTTTGCACCGTTGATGACAGCGGAAGGAATTATTGGATTGGTGACGCTAGTGTTTATGGAAATCATCCTGGGGATCGACAATATTATTTTTATAGCCATTATATGTGGCCACATTCAGGATAAAAAGGAGCAAAAAAGGGCTCGTTCATTAGGTTTGGCGCTTGCTCTTATTATCAGAATTGGCTTGTTGTTTACCATTTCATGGATAGCCAAAATGGTGAATCCCCTGTTTTATATTGGTGATTTTGGCGTGAGCGGCCGCGATATTATACTTTTTGCCGGTGGGCTTTTTCTTATCGTTAAAACAAGTATTGAAATTTACCATAAGTTTAAAGATGCAGAAAAACATGAGTCGGAAAAGAAACGTTCTTTAACAATGACGCAGGCCATTGTGCAAATCATGATTATTGATGTGGTGTTCTCCTTTGATTCAATTATTACTGCAGTAGGCCTCAGCAACCAAATAGTAATCATGGTTCTGGCTGTTACCGCTGCCATGCTGGTGATGCTGGCCTTCGCTCCTTATGTAAGTGATTTCATTAATAACTACCCATCTCTTAAAATGCTGGCGCTTGCCTTCCTGGTAGTAATTGGCGTGGTGCTGGTGGTGGAGTCGTTACATATACATTTTGACAAGAGCTATGTGTATGTGGCCCTGGGCTTTTCACTGCTGGTGGAATGGATGAACATACGCTTGCGTGCCGCCAGTCACAAGAAAAAGGCCGTTTAATGCCTTTCTTGCTAAATTGCCGTTACAGTGTGAAAACTGAGCGGACACCTTGTTAATTTACGTTACATAAAAAATGCAA
>JAYTNW010000493.1:0-3328 GCA_043748115.1 Bacteroidota bacterium
GCAAGACATTCCATCTACGTTTGTAGCGTGATTAGATGTCTGACAATTAAAAATTGAACTTTATGAAAACTATTAATCTTAAAAAACTTTCGCTCAACAAGAGTTGGGTTTTAACACTGGCTATGTTTCTAAGCCTTCATTTTAATGCGAGAGCTGCCGTATATTACTGGGTGGGCAACTCCGGAAATTGGGACGATTTTGCCAACCATTGGGCTACCACCAGCGGGGGATCCGTATTTCACACACAGCCTCCCACACAAAACGATGATGTCAATTTTGATTTTAACTCGTTTACAGCTCCCAACTGCTCAATAGCATTTACCAATCCCGCAGCATGTTTAAACTTTTATGGATTTCCCAATTTTAACCCCTCCATGCCACTGGCTGGTGGACCTATACCTTCCTTAACAGTATTTGGTTCTTTTATTTGTCCTACCCCTTTTGATATTCAGTTTCCGATTAATTTTTTTAACATGAGCCCGGGAACATTTGATATTCAAACAGGCATAAACCAGTTTGCAATACAAATCTATAACCCTAATGGGCCATCTACCTACAACTTACTATCTGATTTCAAAGGATGCTTAAGCGTTGTAAGCGCGAAACTAAATACCAACAACTACAACATCGACCTGAGTTGTAATGGGTTTTATATTGCACAAAATGCGGAAGTTAATTTTGGGACTTCAACGGTAACTAACTCTGGCCTATCCGCACCTGAATTATTAGGATTAAATATAGATAACACTTCAATAGTCAATACAAGCCAAGCCACCATTAATGTAACGGGCGATTTTATTCATGCTTCAGGTGGCACATCACTAAATATTAAATCGCTAACTGCGGGTAATATAAAATGTGTTGGCGATTCAATTAGTACTGCAATAGTTACAAGAGATTATTTTAATGGCGGACAAAACGTGATAAACAATCTATCTTTTTCCAATACAAACTATCCTGTATTAACCGATTCATTAACTACCACATCTGATAATACGATTGACACATTACAATTTGCAGGCAATGGAGTCATTGATCCCTTTTCAGGAAATAGAAATTACGTCAACAACATAATTACATCGTTAGGTTCTGAAGTAAAATTCGGATCGGGCGACACTACATATATTTCAACATTTAGCGACTATTCTAATCCGATTACCCTTTCTTCTACACAAACAGGGCAACCTTCTTTTTTAAAATTTAACGGAGGCCAATGCTTTAATGCCGCTTCCTTGCAGGATATAAATGCAAGCGGAACAGGAAGTTTTTATGCAGGATCTGCCGGAGTTGACCTTGGAGGAAACACTGGTTGGCAATTTGCACCGTGCTCCATTGTTAGTAATGTTTGGCCCGGAGATGCCAATTACGACCTTACCACAAACAATTTAGATGTTTTAAATATTGGTTTAATATATGGCAATACAGGCCCTGTGCGCACAGGTGCTTCACTGGCTTATGTGGCACAACCTGCTACTGACTGGAACGGTTATTTTCAAACAGCCGTAAACCACAAGCATGCCGATACCAATGGCGATGGCCTAGTGAATGATGATGACACCACAGCTATTGCGCTTAACTACGGACTTACTCATCCTGCCCGTATAGGAGCTCCCTCTTCTACTTCGTTAACAGGATTGCCGTTATACATAAACCTCAACCCCGACAGTGCTTCTTTAAGCGACACCATACAAATTGAAGTCGCACTTGGCAGTACGCAAATGCCTGTTGACAGTATTTACGGAATTGCGTTTACCATTAATTTCGATACAACCTATGTGGATACTGCATACATTGCCTCCAATTATTCGCAGTCGTGGATGGGTACTGCTGGGGTTGACCTATTGTGTTACGACAAAAAATTTCCTGTGGAAGGAAGAATAGAAGCAGCCATCACCCGCACCGATCAAAATAATGTTTCAGGCTCTGGTGGTATTGCCAAGTTTACCGTGGTTATTGTTGATAATGTGTCAGGGCGCATAGGTGTTCCGTTTACTCTCAGCAATGCCTATGCAATTACGAAGGATGAGTACGAACTATCTCTCAGTTTGAATGCGGATACGCTTCAGTTAGACACCACAGCTTTGGGAATTAACAATGTTAGTGACTTAATGAAGGTGACTGTATATCCCAATCCTGCAAGAGGAAACCTCCAAATTTCAAGCTCAGAGCACCGCCTTCAATGGTTAACTATAGAGACGTTGTTTGGCGAAAATATAATGACCCGACCTTTGGATAATAAATCACATGTTACGGTGCCAATAAATGAGTTAAAGCAAGGAAGTTATATACTTAATATTGTTACCAATAAAGGGATCATTAGAAAGAAGATGATCAAGTTATAAGGAAATTTTTCCGCAACCTTTAAAATGACTGAAGCAGCCAATGCCTCAGTCATTATTTTTTTTGAAGACCGGGATCATGTAACTGCAGTGCTTATATTTGTTTTCACTTTTCAAATAAAATATTCCTTTAATCACTACACCTTTTTAAACTAACGCATATGGTTTTTCCTATTGGTGACGATAATTCTGACAGAACTATTACCCCATTTTGCAATTATACCTTTGTTGCATTAAATATAATGGTATTCGTATTTTTTCAGGGCATGGGCTCCAACCTTGAATTTACTTATGCATTTTCAACCGTTCCCGGTGAAATTTTAACTGGAACCGATGTAGTAACACAAGGGCAGCAGGTCACTGATCCACAAACAGGACAGGTGTTTACCATACCCGGACTTATGCCCACGCCAGTACACGTGTGGCTAACGCTTATCACATCCATGTTCATGCATGGCGGCTTTGCTCACATTTTTGGTAACATGCTTTACTTGTGGATATTTGGCGACAACCTCGAAAACCGCATGGGGCATTTGCGTTACACTTGCTTCTATTTGGTGTGTGGTGTAGCTGCATCGTTGGCCCATGTTTTCACATCTTATTACACCAACAATGGCATTTATATTCCTAGCCTCGGGGCATCGGGCGCTATCTCAGGTGTGTTGGGTGGCTACTTAGTGTTGTTTCCAAAACGTAGAGTAACGGTGATTTTACTTCGTGTAATTCAGCAAGTACCAGCCTTTGTGGCTCTAGGCATTTGGATAGTTTTCCAAATCGTAAGCGGCATCGGTATGTTGGGAGGAAAATCAGACGGTGTAGCTTATGCCGCACACATTGGTGGTTTTTTAGCAGGAATGTTATTGGTAAAATTTTTCGACAAAGGAGAAGCTCCCTCCATCAGACGCTTCCCTGCATAATTCACATGTTGTGATTAAATGCTTTAAGTCTATTTTACTTTACACGTTTAAAAGGAAAATTCATTTTAACAG
>JAYTNW010000494.1:0-9975 GCA_043748115.1 Bacteroidota bacterium
AATGGTGTTGACTTTGTAATTTTTCCTTCTTCAGAAGTGGGGGAGTACTGTCCTTTTGTTAAGCCGTAAATCTGGTTGTTGAACAACAGTATATTCACATTAAAATTCCTCCGAAGCAAATGGATAAAGTGGTTGCCTCCAATAGAGGTGGCATCACCATCACCGGTCACTATCCAAACGCTAAGGTCTTTTCGTGCTGCTTTTAATCCGCTGGCAATGGCAGTGGCGCGTCCATGAATGGAGTGCATACCAAATGTTTCCATGTAATAAGGAAAACGTGATGAGCAACCGATTCCAGATATAAAAACGATCTGTTCGCGGGGTATGCCCAGTTCAGGTATAACGGTTTGTACTTGTTTTAATATAGAGTAATCACCACAGCCTGGGCACCAGCGTATATCCTGATCGGTAACAAGGTCTTTTGAGGTAAGTGCCGGAGTAGGTGTAGGCGAAGTTGCTATTGGTTCCATATATAATTTCTCCTATTTTTTATTTTAAAAGTTCAACAATTTTTTCTTTTATCTCCACAGATGAGAAAGGTATGCCCATCACTTTATTTAATCCTATGGCAGGCAGCATATATTTATCACGTATCACTTTAATAAGTTGTCCGGTGTTCATTTCTGGGATTAGGATTTTATCATAACTAAATAACATCTCACCTAAATTTTTAGGGAAAGGTTTCATGTATCTGATTTGAGCATGTGATACTTCATACCCTTCACCACGGGCTGCTATACAGGCTGTTTTTATGGCACCGTAAGTGCTTCCCCAACCCACAACCAGAAGTTTTCCTTTTTCAGCACCACTATCCAAAGTTTGCAATGGAATTCGGTCTGCAATTTTTTCCACCTTGGCATCACGCATGTTCACCATAAACTGGTGGTTGTCGTTATCGTAGCTGATGTTACCGGTTTCATGCTGTTTTTCAAGTCCGCCAATGCGGTGCTCCAATCCTTTTGTTCCTGGCACAGCCCATGGGCGCGATAATTTTTCATCACGCTTATACGGCATATACTTATCTCCGTTTTTTTCAGTAGCAAATTTTACTTTAAACTCTTCCAATGATTCAGCAGTAGGAAAACGCCAAGGCTCTGCACCGTTGGCAATGTAACCGTCTGATAAAAAAATTACAGGGGTCATATATTCCACTGCTATGCGGCATGCTTCAAACACTGCGCTAAAACAATCTGCCGGTGAGTTGGCAGCTATAATAGGTAGCGGTGCTTCTCCATTTCGGCCATAAAGCGACTGTAGCAAATCGCTTTGTTCTGTTTTAGTAGGTAACCCTGTTGATGGTCCACCACGTTGCACATTAATGATCACCAATGGAATTTCAAGCATAACGGCCAACCCCATGGCTTCTCCTTTAAGAGAAATTCCCGGGCCTGATGATGCTGTTACTCCCAATGACCCACCAAAAGAAGCTCCAATGGCCGAACAAATAGCAGCAATCTCATCCTCTGCCTGAAACGTTTTTACCCCGAACGATTTATACTTGGCCAGCTCATGTAAGATATCAGATGCTGGTGTTATTGGGTAGGTACCATAAAACACAGGCAACCCTGATTTGTCTCCTGCAGCTATCAATCCCATGGCTGTCGCTTGGTTACCCATAATGTTACGATAGGTTCCCGGTATCATTTTAGCCGGCTGCACTTCGTAGCGGTTACGGAAAGTTTCCGTGGTGTCGCCATAGTGGTAGCCTGCTTTTAAAATTTTAATGTTGGCATCTAAAATATCGGGCTTCTTGGCAAACTTTTCTTGTAAAAATTTAATGCTGTTATCCAAGGAGCGGTTATACATCCAGTACAAAAAGCCCAGCACAAACATGTTTTTTGAACGGTCAATTTCTTTCGTGCTCAACCCTGACTCGGTAAGTGCCGCACGCGTCATTTTGGTAACGTCAATAATTATAAGCCTGAATTTTTCAAGTGAACCGTCCTCTATCGGATTTTTTCCTTCCGCATAATTAGCTAAGCGCAGGTTCTTGGGGTCAAAACCATCGCTGTTGGCAATGATGGTTCCGCCTTCTTTCAAATTTTTTAAGTTGGCTTTAAGTGCAGCAGCATTCATGGCTACCAACACATCACAATGGTCGCCAGGTGTGTAAATATTAACACTTCCAAAGTGCAACTGGTAACCGGAAACACCGGCCAAAGTGCCTATAGGGGCGCGTATCTCAGCAGGAAAATCAGGGAAAGTGCTAAGGTCGTTGCCCAGCAAAGCCGCTGTGTTGGTAAACTGCGTGCCTGTTAATTGCATACCGTCACCACTATCACCGGCAAATTTTATAATGACCTGTTCTAATATTTCATTGGATCTTTCCATCACAGAAAATTTTATTTAAGTAACAAAAATACGCTATTAAGTTTAAAGTTTAAAGTACAAAATTTAAGGTGGCAATTTTCAAAACGCCTTGTCTCGTTTTTCAGCAACCTCTTTTGACTTTTCCCCTTATTTCTTTTGACTTTGATCTAAAACCTGTACCCCACAGACAGGCTTATAAAATCGTAATACCCGAAGTAAAGCCCTTCGCTTTTTGGAATGCTGCTATAATTGGGAAACTTGTCATTTACATCTTTAATGCTGTAATTGTAAACGGCAGGCGATATTTTGGTTGAAATGACAATCTGGTCCCACGGTACAAAATAGCAGCCTAGGCTAAAAGCAAAGCCCCAACTGTTTTGGTTTTGTATGGCACCGCTACTGTATTTAATGCGGTTCATTAGGTAAAAAAGATTGGGGCCGTAAATGATGCCGAAACGATTTTTTTTCGACCCACTTAAAAACCCTGTTTGAAAACCGAATTTAATCTCATTTTTTTTAGGCGGCAGCAAAAAATTCACTCCTAAAAACACCCTGAAGTTATCGCCTGCTACTATTGAGTAGGAAAGGCTTTCATGCAGTAGGTCGTCATACTCGCCTGATGAAAGACCGGGCACCGTTTGGCTCAATGCAAAATCAACACCGTGGGTGTAGCCTGTCATTTTTGGACGTTGCGCAAAAGAACTACCAATGGTAAACGCAAAAAAAAGCAAATACGTAAGGTGTCTTTTAGCTTCAAAAATCATTATAATGGCGGTAATTTCCTCGTTTAGAGGCTCCAACCACAAAAATGATTAATTTATTGTTAAAACAGAACAGTTTGCTGAAATATGTAAACAAAAAGTTGGGGTCTTCACCTTGTTCTGTCCTTCTTAGCTACAAGTCTCTCTTAATGGTGCATAGGTGTTATTCATTTTTTCTATCTTCATTGGTGCCTTTGCTTGGATAGCCATACTATATCAAAGGAGCGTAGCCCTTGAGCATTTGGCAAAAAAATAAACCACAAAAAAAGGGAAGCACCAATGCCTCCCTCTTTAAATTAATACAACTGAAATAATATCTTTAATAAACCGGTGTTACCCCCATGTTGTAAAACATAAAGGAATAAATGTCGGCTTGCTCTTCAATAATTTTTGATGTGGGCTTGCCGGCACCGTGCCCAGCCTTAACATCAATTCGAATGAGCACTGGATTGTTGCCTTTGTATTTTTCTTGCAGTGTAGAAATAAATTTGAAGGAGTGTGCAGGTACCACACGGTCGTCATGATCAGCGGTGGTAACCATGGTGGCAGGATAATCAACGCCCTCTTTAATGTTATGCAAGGGTGAGTAGGCGTATAGGTTTTTAAAATTTTCGGCACTGTCGCTGCTGCCATATTCCACAGCCCAACCCCAGCCTACGGTAAACTTGTGGTAACGCAACATGTCCATTACACCCACGGCAGGAAACGCCACCTTATACAAATCAGGACGCTGCAACATGCAAGCACCCACAAGCAATCCGCCATTGGAGCCGCCTTGTATGGCAAGCTTTGCAGGAGAGGTGTATTTTTCTTTGATAAGATATTCGGCCGCGCCAATAAAATCATCGAACACGTTTTGTTTTTTAAGCAGTTTACCTGCTTCATGCCATTTTTCGCCATACTCGCCACCACCGCGTATGTTGGCCAATGCATACACGCCACCATTTTCTAGCAGCACCAGTCGCGATGCACTAAAGTTAGGTTCGAGACTTACATTAAATCCGCCATAAGCATAAAGAAGCGTTGGGTTGCTGCCATCTAACTTAATTCCTTTTTTGTGCACAATGAACATAGGCACTCGCGTTCCATCTTTACTGTTATAAAAAACTTGTTTGGTTTCATAATCTCCAGGGTTAAATTTCACATCTGATTTTTGCCATACATCTGATTGACCTGTTGCTAAATCGTATTTGTATATAGTGGGAGGATAGGTGAATGAGGTGAACGTATAGAAAATGGTTTTGTCATCGAGCTCACCACCAAAGCCAAAGGCATTGCCCAATGAAGGCATGGTAATTTCACGTTCCATTTTTCCGCTGTAATCATATTGATAAACATGGGTAGCCACATCTTTTAAATAAGATGCAATAATCTTTCCACCGGCAGTGGCTGCTTCCTGCAACAGGTCTTTTTGTTCAGGAACAATGTCTTTCCAGTTTTCTTTAGCAGAGCTTTTTGGGTCAACGCTAATTACGCGTTGGTTGTCTGCACCGGCATCAGTTTGCACAATAAGTTTGCCGCCATCGTTATTAAGCACGGTGTAGTTGTCATCAAAACCTTTAAATAAAAGTGTAAGGTCTTTTTGTCCGTCTTCCAGGTCTTTGCATAGCAACTCAGTGCCATCAGTACCTTCAGAAATGTAGATGATCAAAAAACGCTCGTCTTCAGTAGTGCCTGCACCGTAATAACGAAGTGCTTTGGTTTTGTCTTCGTAAACCAATTCGTCTTTACTCTGCGGGTTACCCAGCTTGTGGTAATATACTTTGTGGTATTCGTTTTTTTGAGAAAGCTCTTTTCCTTTTGAAGGTGCATCGTAACGCGAGTAATAAAAGCCATCGTTTTTCCAAGCAGCACCGCTAAATTTTACCCACTCTAATTTGTCGCTTAACAATTTTTTTGAAGCCACTTCCATTACGCAAATGGTTTGCCAGTCGCTACCCGATTGGTTAACGGCATAGGCTACATATTTTTTGTCTTTGCTAAAGCCTAGCAATGATACAGCAGCAGTTCCATCATCGCTCATTTTGTTGGGGTCTAAAAAAACTTCGGCTGTGCCGTCAATTCCTTTTTGATAATAGATAACACTTTGATTTTGCAAGCCATCGTTTTTGCTGAAAAAATAATATTCACCAGCTCTAAATGGCGATGAATACTTTGGGTAGTTGAAAATTTCAGTTAGGCGTTCTTTGATTTTTTTGCGGAAAGGAATTTTTTCGAGGTAACCGAAGGTAACTTTATTTTCTTCCTCCACCCACTGTTTTACATCCTGTGCAGTATCGTTTTCCAACCAGCGGTAAGGGTCAGCCACCTTTGTGCCGAAATAATCATCAACCTGATCTGCTTTTTTGGTAACAGGATAAGCGAGTTTTTCCTGCACCACATCGGGCGCCTTGGTAGGTTGTTTACATGATACCATAAATGCAGAAATGGCTATTGCCGTGACATAAATATATTTAACGTGCATAGTTTGTTTATTATAGAGCAAATGTAGTATTTTACACGCTTAACATCAGGCTGCCACTTCTTAACAAAAAGTTAAAATACCTTTTATGATTGTTTACAATATCACTATAAATATTGATAATGACCATGCCGAAGAATGGCTTAATTGGATGCGTGATGTTCACATACCGGATGTGATGAAAACAGGATGCTTTTTGGAGAATCGCATTTTCAGGGTTTTGGCCGATGAAGATAGTGGAGGAAAAACATACAGCGTGCAATACTATTGCAACAGCATGAAAGAGTTTGAGCAGTATGAAAAAGATTTCGCAACAGCATTGCGTGCCGATCATACACAGCGATACAAAGACAAATTTGTGGCCTTCCGTACTTTTTTAGAAGTGATAAAATAGCCGTTGAAACCGCAAGTAAGTAGTGCAGTAATTAAACCTATGCTGGCAGCCATGTTGTTTTGTATGTGGGCATCATTTTCGTATGCACAGGAGAAGCAGCAATTTTTTTTTCGCATGATAACAGCCATGAGTGAGGTACGAACGGCAAGCTACAATTTTTCAGGTACTGATGTTTTTGGCGATGAAATCAAAACCAGTGAACTGGTGGTGAGGCTAAACGTGAAACCCCTAAAGGTTTATGTGTACAGTATTACCCCTCATCCGGGATCGCGTGCTTTGTTTGTGGAAGGCGAAAATAAAAACAACATTCTTATTGATCCCAATGCATTTCCTTACATTAACCTTAACCTTAGCCCTTACCATAGCCTTATGCGCAAAGGGCACCATTTTACCATTAAGGAGTCAGGGTTTGAGTATGTGAAAAATGTAATGCTTAATTATTACCTAAAGGACAGTGCTGCCTTTTTTAATGCCTTAACTATTAACCGACATGTGAAATTTAAAGACACTTTTTATGATCAAGTGGTGATTGAACATCCCAATTTTAAATATGTTGATTACAAGGTGCTGTCTGGTGAAAATTTTACTTCCATTGGCACCAAACTTTGTGTTAACGATGACATGATAAGATTGGCCAATCCATCACTGAGTGGTTTTAATGATTTGAAAGCAGGAACCCTGATTAAAGTGCCTAATTGCTTTGCAAAAAAAATCGTTTTTTATGTTGACCCTTCAAATTTTTTGCCGGTGGTGCAGGAAAGTTATACAGAAAAAGGCCTTTATGGACGATATGTTTTTTCTTCCTTAGTGATTAACCCTGTTTTTCCTCCTGAGGAATTTTTGAGAACGAATAAGGAGTATGGGTTTTAATGCCTGGCTATTGATTCTTAGGTACGGGAAATAAAACGTTTTCAATGGTTTTCCTGCTATTCAATATAGGCTTCTCAATAAAGTAAAATGATAAGGTGGCCAAAACAATTGTTACCAACATGGCCATTAAACAAATATAAAATTCTGCAGGGCCAACGTGTTGCCTATCGCTAAGCCCCAGCACATAAATAATTGGATAATGAAAGAGGTAAATGCCATAAGTCATTTCTCCTAGGAAAATAGCAGGCTTGTTTAAGAGAAGAAGTTTGACAACGCCTTTAGAGTAGCTGTAGTTCATTCTGATAACTAGCGAAATAACGGCAACTGATAACAACGAGAAAGATAGAAAATGCCTTAACGGATAAGGAATAAAATCAATAGCGGAAATGTTGTGTAAAATAAAGGTAATGAAAAGGAAAAGCGACAAAACGGTTATGCACAATGCCGCATATTTTTTTTTCGACATGGAGATAATGTCTTTTTCAATAAATGCCAAGTAAGAGCCAGAGGCCAATGACAAAATGCGATAAGGGGTGGCTTTAAAAAGTAAGGTATCGGCCAAGTGGTTGTCAACTAAGTAATAGGTGAGAAATGCTGCTGCTATTGACAACAACGGAAATAAAACAGACACCACCCGTTTAGCGGTAGCCAATGTTACCAAACTAAATAGCAAAGGCCATAGTAGGTAAAAATGCTCTTCAACAGCCAGCGACCAAGTGTGGCGCATGGGGTGCGGATTGTTATTGAAGGTGAAAAAGAAATTGCTGGTGTAAGTAGCAACATACCCCATGTTTTCCCACGTGATAAAGCATCCTACAATAAATATGGTGAGGTAATAAATAGGAAATATCCGTAACGACCTGCGCACAAAAAATTTGCTGAAGCTGAACGTGCCTTTTATTTTTTCGGCAATGATGATGCGCGTAATTAAAAAACCACTGGTGCAAAAAAATAGATCAACCATTAAATAGGCCGCGCTAGAAATACTTAAAAAATTTTTTATTCCTATTGCCAATGCTGAATAACCGAAAGCCGGAAAATGCGCCATCATAATAATCAACGCTCCGTAGCCCCTCAACCCGTCAATAGTTCTAATTCTCTCCACTTGATATTTTTTTGCTTTTTTACGATAATGGAGAAAGATAGTTTCTATAAATGACATTTCTAAGGCATTGTTTTTTAATGCAATTTTGCCGTTGAACTTACAATTATGGTCAGGCCAAAGAAATCATTAGGACAGCATTTTTTAACGGATGAAAAAATAGCGGAACAAATTGTGGATTCGCTATCATTTACAGGTTATGATGACGTGATGGAGATAGGGCCAGGCACGGGAGTGCTAACCTATTTTTTAAAGGAAAAAGTTAAAGGAAAGCTTACGTTAATAGAAATTGATAGCGACTCTATCCAGTTTTTGAAAGAGAATTTTAACAGCAATGATTTTAAGCTGTTAGAAGGCGATTTTCTAAGAATGAATATCGTAGAGGAGATGTTGCAAAGGCCAACGGCTGTCATAGGCAATTTTCCCTATAATATCTCAACACAAATACTTTTTAAGGTTTTTGAAAACAAAGAACTTGTTCCTGAAGTGGTGGGTATGTTCCAAAAAGAGGTAGCAGAGCGCATCTGTTCAGCTCCTGGAAGAAAAGCCTATGGTATAATGAGTGTCTTGTTGCAATCGGCTTATGACTGCGAGTATTTGTTCACCGTTAATGAAAATGTGTTTAACCCTCCTCCAAAAGTAAAATCGGGGGTAATCCGTTTACGGCTTAATCATGAGAAGAAACTGAAATGCAGTGAAACTAATTTCCGTAAAACTGTAAAAACAGCTTTTAACCAGCGGAGGAAAACATTGCGAAACGCATTGAAACCATTGCTGCCTTCTATGGAAAAATTAGTACAGTTGCCTTATCTGGATAAACGTGCAGAGCAACTGTCATGGCAACAATTTGAGGAGCTTACGTTGCTGATATTTGGCTCTTAATTATTCATTTTCGCCCATGTCATGCTGCACAAACATAACAATGGTTTTTCCAGTAGTTCCATTGGCTTCGGCTTTCTCAACTGTGTTGGTATTAAAAAGAGCATTGCCATTGACTACAATCAGTGATTCGGGTAACTGATTACTGTTTTGCGATCGCAAGTATTGCATTCCATCATTTAATTCAGGAAGCAGCTGATAGGTGTGAGCTACTACAATTACATTTTGCGCAGCCTCTAATATTTTTTGATCTGTTAAAATTTTTGGTGAAAAAATAATGCCTCCGCTTTGCGCGATTAAACATTCACAAGGCACAATAACAGCCTGCAAAGAAACATCGGTTTCTACCTCAAAAACACTTTGATGCGGAAACTCAAAATCATCAAAAAAAGCAGAAAGATGGCGGTCAATACAAACCACATCTTTAAACCCATGTGTATCACAAACTAGCAATAGCGACTCCATGAGCTCAATCCTGTCGTTGCACAAAACAAATTCACCTTTTTGCTGCGAAAAATTTTCAGCAAAAATTACCTCTAAAGGTAAATCCTGTGTGGGATAAAGTGATGAGTCCATATCAATTTGAGGGTAAGGATGGACGGTTTTAGAAATTAGAGCATTACGTACCTTTTTAAGAATTTTTTCTCTTGTGGTACTTTCTTCCATTATGCAGAAATTGTTCCGTTGGGAATGTCAATCTCCGGTGCCGGTGGCCTGTTTTCAGCAGGTTTTTGTACCGATTTTTCTTCTTCTCCGTTGGTAATAAAAGAATTGAACGTTGCTTTTTCCAACTCACCCCATTGACGGTGCCCAAAAATCTCTTCTAGATCTTCTTTAAATAACACCTCTTTCTCTAGCAATCTGGTGGCCAGAATATCTATTTTGTCTTTATTATCACGCAATAATTTTTTAGTGCGTTCATATGCACTGTCAATGAGTTTCTTTACTTCCTCATCAATAATCTCAGCCGTTTTTTCGCTGTAGGGCTTGTTAAAGTTGTAATCCTGCTGGCCTGATGAGTCGTAGAAACTAATATTGCCAATTTTTTCGTTAAGCCCAAAAATTGTAACACTGGCATAGGCCTGTTTGGTAATTTTTTCAAGATCGCTTAGTGCACCTGTAGAGATAGTTTTAAACACAACTTCTTCGGCAGCGCGGCCACCCAATGCTGCACATATCTCATCAAAGATTTGTTCTT
>JAYTNW010000495.1:0-2035 GCA_043748115.1 Bacteroidota bacterium
TCCATCGGCATCAACATAGGTTACCGTTTGCAGTTCGGAAGAACACTCCACAGATGTAACCTCACATTCAAACTTAACAGGAACCCCTTGTTCCTGCGCAGTATTAATTAGTATTTGGTCAAACTCAGCACGTTTCACCTGCCAAGTCCAGCCCCAGCCTTTGGTATGCTGGTTTTCAAATAAAAACTCTGTTTTGCGCGCACCTTTGTAAAATGCTGCTCCCGTTTTAAGCTGAAAGCCGTGCTTTTTAATATTGGGTAAAAAGCCTACTTCGTCAAGGTGATCCATACAATGAGGTAAAAGGCTTTCACCAATCACGAAACGAGGAAATTTTACTTTCTCGATCACTTGCACTTTGTAATTAAGCTTATTTAAATAAGCTGATGCTACAGCACCGGCAGGGCCAGCACCAATAATAAGCACATCTATTTTCTCCATATTTGACATATCCATTAAAAAATTATTGGCACCTAATTGAAGTTACAAATATAAGACAAAACAAGGGAGAGGTTGCATTAATGGCATTCGAAAAACCGCTTAATTGTCGGAGACCTTTTTAACTTTTTCCAGTAGCGCTTTACGGTCCAGAAACTCAAAACAGGTAACAAAAGCCCCAATGGTAACACCTAATATTCCATGAAACACCAAATTTTGTCCGGTGAGAAAAAGATTAGGGATTTTGGTGCGCGCACTCACAAACGAACGAAGGGGATCATTACTATCTTTAACAATACCATACAAAGAACCATCGAGGTTGCCAATGTAATCACGAATGGTAAGAGGTGTGGAGACATAGGTGTTTTTAATGCAGGATCGTATATCTGGATACTTTTCCTCTAAGCGCTTTAAGATCCTTTCTGTTTTCTGAGCTTTAAATTTTTCATACCCATCACCACGTTGGGAAGGCTTGGCAGTGGTGTTATAAGAGTCTTTCCATTGATCCAACTCTTCAGCATGCATGTAAACCATAATGGAAGCTGACTCAGCAAATGCGCTATTTTTTGAAGTAATGGGTGTAGAAATAAACATACTAAGAGGCCAATTGTCCGCAGTGTAATTATCGGTGTCCCACACATCATCATTAAAATAACTGTAAATATTGTAGTTAAGGTAAGGAAAAGTATCTGGTTTAAAAATAAGATGTAAGGTAAAGCAGGAAGTGGTGTTCTCTAAATTCTGAATTCTTTTTCGATAGACTTTTAAAAAACGGCTCTCCCCAAAAAGTTTGATGGTGGCAGCAGGATGTATATTTGAAATAAATTGCTTTCCTGCAATGGTTTCTCCTGTATCAAGCAAGAGGTGTTTAATATTTCCTTCTTCGTCATATGCTGCCCCGTTAACTTCTTTATGTATAAAAAATTCACCTCCTAATTTCCTTATCCGTGATGTAAACTGTTTAATTAACTGAGCACCTCCATCTACCAAACGATAGGAGCCACAGATGTAGCTGTTGAGGATAAGCGCATGTACATAAAACGGAGTTTTGTCTTTTGCGCCTGCATATAAAATATTGCTGCCGGCAAGCACATTTTGCAAACGCACATTTTTGGTAAGCGAACTGATGTATTGATAGGCATTTACAGTTCTGTATTCCATGTTAAAATAATCTTCAAGATTTTCATGCTCAAGATTGTAGAGAGGAAACATTTTACATACCTCCTTGATTTTTTCACAAAATATGCGGATTGCCTTTTCTTCCTCAGGAAAATCGGATATAAGTCCACTCATGTAATTCTCATACCCTTGCCCTTGGCGGTATTTTTTTCCATCACTAAAGCTAACTTCATCAAAACAATCATCGTTGAGACGTTTGAGGGGAAGCGTTTCCATGAGTCCGAAATATTTAAAAAACCGATAAAGATTTTCTCCATTGTCCAGTCCGCCAATATAGTGTACACCGGTATCAAGAATTACTTTATCTCTGCTGAAAATTTGCAGATTGCCTCCAAGTTGAATATTTTTTTCTACCACAGCTACTCGGTAACCATGCTCAGCCAATATGTACGCACAACACATTCCCCCAAATCCGCTACCA
>JAYTNW010000496.1:0-5003 GCA_043748115.1 Bacteroidota bacterium
TGAACTCTAACCAAGATTTTGATGTGAAAGGTAATTTTCTCATTGGTTACGGGCTTGCCGCTTCTGATACCAACAGAGTCACCTACTTTGAATCATCTCCTGGAGGTAACGGAAAATACGTGAAAGTGGGCGGTAATTTTCAAGTCTATCAATCAACCTTAGGAACAAGTATTTATAATGTTGCTGGAGGTGGAACCTTAGAATTTAATGGTGCAGCCAACCAAAATTACATGAACCGTGGGGCACTTATTAATTTAACCATGAATCAAAGTGTACCATCCACACTTACTGTACAACCTTGTGGCGGAACCGTGCCTTTTTTGAGAACAGGAACAAGTGGAATTTTAACGCTTACTTCCGGTAAAATAGTGGTAGTTGGGGCTAACACAGTAACAGGTATTCCCAGCTATTCTTTTGTGCATGTACAAAACATTTCTCCAACGGCAATTGTCGGACAAAACGTGAATAGCTACATTCAAGGTGGTGGAGCTACGCCTTTTTACGTTTTAAGAAAGGAAACCTCAGGTGCTTTAGGAACCTATAATTTACCCGTAGGGACTGCTACTAAATATTCAAATTTGCAGCTTAATGTAACAACAACCTTGGCTCCTAATCCTACTTATTTCTTTGTAGGTTTTGATAATACAATACCTGCTACAAATGCAGCTTTCACAGGAGGTACACCTGATGAGTGTTCAGTAAAATATCATTCCGCTGCAACTACTCCACTTGACAACGGTTTATGGAGAGTTATTACAGGAGCCTTAGGCACTGCAGGCAAGTTAGACGTAACCGTGACCAACAATGGCTATTCCAATGGTGCGCTGGGGCAAACGGTTATGTATAATAAAAGTGGGGTTGCTGCTACCGCAACAAATTGGTTTTTAAATCCTTTGCCGGCAAGCGCATGTATCCCTGGTCCGGGATCACCGAATTTTGTTAGCCGTACTAATTCATTATGGAGTGCATTGGCACCAGCAGCTATTGCTACACCTATTATGTTTGGTACCGCTCAAGCACCCACACCGCTTCCGGTTGAATTGTTAAGTTTAACTGCACGCGGTAAAAACAAAACAATTGTTGTTGACTGGGCTACGGCAAGCGAAAAAATAAATAAAGGATTTGAAATTGAACGCTCTACATTAGGTGCTGATTTTGAAAAAATTGGCTGGATGAACGGACATGGAACTTCCAATGTAATGAACAATTATTCCTTTACTGATTACAGTGTGCAGCCAGGTGTCGTTTACTATTATCGTCTCAAGCAAATTGATGAAAATGGTGTTTATGAATACACCAGAGTTGTGGCCGCTTCTATTAGTGATGATAAGGTAACTTTTAACATCAGCCCTAACCCTTACAGTGGTAATACTAGCATTGGTTATCGTCTGGATCAAACATCAGAGGTAACTCTTGAGGTTATCAATAAACTAGGACAAAAAGTAGCAACTGTTTATCGCGGAACGCAGGAACCTGGAAGCTATATTTATCCGTTCAGCGTTAAAAAATACGGCTACGCTTCAGGTGTTTACACAGTAAGAATATTCATAAACAACCAAATTTATACCCGAATGTTGTTTGAAAATGATTAATATCACAAATAGTTAATGATAAAAGGCTGCCCGCTAAAGGTGGCCTTTTTTGTTTTAAAAATACCGTCAATATTTATGGATAATGTTTATGTAACCTCCAACAAGTCTGTTATTGATTTTGAAAGGCTGCATCAGTTTTTAAGCAAAAAGGCTTACTGGGCTCTTGGGCGCACAATGGAACAAGTAAAAAAGACAGTTGAGTTTTCAGAATCGTTTAGCATTTTTAAAAATGATGTACAAATTGGCTTTGCGCGCGTTACTACTGACTATGTTGCACTGGCTTATCTCGCTGATGTTTTTATTGTAGAAAACGAACGTGGCAATGGATATTCAAAGCAACTACTGGACTTTATTTTCGAATATCCTGTACTAAAGCCGGTTCAAACCTGGCGACTGATGTCAACAGATGCGCGCGGCTTGTACACATCTTATGGATTTACTCCTTTAGCCAGTCCAGAAAAAATGATGGAAAGAAAAATATATCAGAAGTAACCCATTCACTTTATTTGATTTAACAAAAGGGTTTATTTCATTTAAGCAATCTCCGTTATATTTGCTGCATGGACACAGTGGTAAGTGGTATTCGGTCAACCGGAAACATTCATTTGGGAAATTATTTTGGTGCGTTAAAAAATTTTGTGCGCATGCAGCATGAAAACAACTGTTTTTTTTTCATAGCAGATTACCATTCTCTCACCACCCATCCCACACCGGGAAATTTGCAGCAAAGTGTAAGGCAGGCATTGGTCGAATATCTTGCTTGTGGTATTGATCCGGACGTGTGCACCATTTATATACAGAGCGATCTTCCTGAGACGGCAGAATTGTATTTGCTTTTAAACATGAATGCCTATGTAGGGGAACTGGAGCGCGTGACCTCTTTTAAGGAAAAAATAAGAAAGCACCCTGATAATGTTAATGCCGGCTTGTTGACGTATCCTGTTTTAATGGCGGCTGATATTCTTATTCATAAAGCGTCTAAAGTTCCAGTGGGTAAAGACCAGGAGCAACACTTGGAAATGACCCGCACCTTTGGTAACAGGTTTAATCGTTTATACAACAACAATTATTTTCCCGAACCGGTAGCGTTCAATTTTGGGCAAAATTTGGTTAAGGTTCCCGGTTTAGATGGAAGTGGAAAAATGGGGAAATCGGAAGGCGAGGGCAATGCTGTTTTTTTACGCGACACCTCTGAGGTGATCAGAAAAAAAGTGATGAGGGCAGTTACTGACAGTGGCCCAACGCAGCCCAATAGTGCCAAGCCGGAAGCGATCCAGAATATTTTTGCATTGATGAACTTAGTTTCATCGCAGGAAACGCTTCTTCATTTTGAGCAAGCTTACAACAACTGTACAATAAGATATGGGGATATGAAAAAGCAACTGGCTGAAGACATGATTGCTTTTGTTAAACCTATCACAGAGCGGATTAATGCAATTGATGCTGATGAAGCTTATGTAAAAAAAGTTGTTGCCCAAGGTCGCGAAAAGGCAAAACAAAGTGCGTCACAAACTATTAAGCAGGTCAGGGAAATTATTGGCTTAAAAAGCCTCGGATGATTAAGGTTAATTCCGCAGCGTAAATTTAAACATCCATACCCTAGGCTCTTCTAAAATTGCGGGCCTGTCGGCATATTCGTTGTTAAACAGATTTCGTGAAATGATGCCCACGCTAACGTTTTTGTTAATTGCATAATCAATGTTTGCATCGTACACCCAATCACCATGCATATTTTCTTTTCGGTAATGTTCCACGCCTGTAATTAAAACATTAAATACGGCATCAATGTTTTGCATAAAACTGTTGTAACGTGTTACCACACCTAAAGATAATTTCTTAAACCTAATCTCTCCATTCGCCTTAAATAAATTACGGCTACGGTATTTTAAAATGTTAAACGAGGTGGTGCCTCTTTCTGCTATAAGAGAATCAAAATGGATGTAAACAGGTTCAATATATGTATAGCCACCGCCTAACAAAACAGTTAAGTTTTTATTAATGGTTAATTCAACGCCAAGTTCTGACTCAATACCATCAATTTTTGTGTTACCAATATTTAGGGATTTAAAACCCAATCCTGCAAATGGATCGGAGGACTGTCCGTGCTTGCCAAATTCAAATTCAATCATGCCGTGGTACTTACTGCGGAAAATGCAAACATCAGCATAACCTTTTACTATTTTTCCAAAAGCAAACTCTTGTCTTACGCCTACCTCTGCTGTCCAACCCGTCTCAGAAGAAATACTATCATTCGGATAAATAACGATAGATCCTACCTGTGTTCGAATATATTTTTCGGCAATAGAAGGAAAACGGTATCCCTGTCCAAAACTTCCTCTTATATAGGTAGCCTTAAGCAACCTAATGTTGGCTCCAGCTCTTAAAACAGGTTTGGATTGCTCATCTTGGTAGCGGAAGCGAAACTGCTCCCAACGGCCACCTGCCGATAAGGTGAGGCGATTAAAAAATTTCTTATCCAGTTGTGCATACAAGGAACGGTTATAAGATTTTCGGCTGCTATATAAGTCACTGCGCACCCCATTGTCTGTATAGGTCATTCCAGCGGTGGCGGTGAAATTCCATTTCTCTATGCGTTGTTGTAGTTGTAATTCACCAAAAAACAATTCCGCAAAAGCCTCTTGTTGCGTATCATTGTAATTGGAGGTGTTGAAATAACGACTGCGTATTCTCGCAGTAAATCCTTTTTTATTTGCATAAGTAATAAAAGGATCTATATTGTATCGAATGGTGTGATAATTACTCAGCGTTGAAGTCGTATCGTCCACCCCACCCAATGGAATATTTGCTCCAGTAGAGTCATTATTCCATATAAAAAATAGTCCACCGAAAGTTTCCATGTAATTGGCATTAATGCCAACGGAAAGGCCATCAGCTTTTTTAAAACGGTAGCGGGTATTGATGTTTGCTCGTGCCCTTTTTTCGGTTTCTCCTTTGCGGAATCCATCGTCCAATAAATAGTGGCTGCCAATCACCAAATCGAGCGGTCCCATTTTTTGAGCATGTAAAAAATTTCCGGCAGTGATGAGTTGCGTATTTTTTCCCCACCACTTGGTTTCGTCACGTGCTGGCGAATCATATAGGCCAGAATAATGGGTAAGCCTTGTTACAGGCTCAGATTTGGCATAGAAGGTTCTGAAATTAATGATTCCATTCATAGCCGATGAGCCGTACAATGCTGAGGAGGCTCCCTTCACCACTTCCACTTGTTCAAGGTTTTCTATTGGTAGAAAACTCCATTTTACATCGTTGGCATCAGCACTTAACATGGGCACATCATCAACCAACACCAGCACCCTGCTGCCTGCTCCATAACTATAGCCACTCCCTCCTCTAATGTTTGCCTGCCCATCAATAATGCTTACACCAGAAACCTGTTCAATAGCACTTTCT
>JAYTNW010000497.1:0-8888 GCA_043748115.1 Bacteroidota bacterium
GTCAGATTGATGATTACTTGAAGCGCTATCAATATGCCATGGATGTTACCTCCACTGGTTTACGCTATTATATTTATAAAAAAAATGCAGGAGCAAAACCTGTTAAGGAAAGTGTGGTGTTGGTTAAATATGAAGTTAAATTACTAGATGGTAGTGTTTGTTATAACTCTTCCACAACAGGCAATTTAGAATTTCAAATTGGAAAAACCGATTTGCCTGTGGGATTACAGGAAGGTGTGCAGTTAATGCATGTTAATGATAAAGCTATTTTTATAACACCTTCTAAACTTGGCTATGGCTTAACTGGTGATGGAGAAAATATACCTCCCAATGCAGTACTCGTGTATGATGTGGAGCTTCTTAAAATATTAAAGCAGTAATTGGAATGAAAACAACTAATATAGGGTTAAGAATTTTATGTGCAGTATCGTTATTCTCGATTGGATGCCAGCCTTCTTTTGAAAAAAATCCGTCAGGGATGGAGTATCGTTTTTTAGAGAAAAACGAAGATGCACAAAAAGCAAAATGGGGCGATATTTTACACGTAAGTATGACCTACCGTACCATTTTAGACTCAGTACTATTTGACTCACGAACCATTTCAGATTCATTCCGCATCATTTTAAAAAAACCTGAATTTAAAGGAAGCATTGAAGAAGGGTTTGCCATGATGCATGTTGGAGATAGTGCGGAGTTTAAAGTGGATGCGCAGAAATTTTATGACATTACCTTAAAAGAGATTAGGCCTGAATTTATACCCGTTAAGTCACCATTAATATTTCAGGTGAGGTTGAATAAAATAAGTGAGCTAGCCGAATACGAGAAAGAACTAGACAAAGCGAAAAAGAAAATGGCAGAGCAAGAAAAAACAAAGATTAACGACTACCTTAAAGCAAACAATATTATGGTTCCCAAACTTATTTCGGGAGCTTATTACATTGAAAACAGCAAAGGCAAAGGCAAACAAGCTAACTTCGATAATGTGGTTGACATACGATATACAGGAAAATTTTTAGATGGCCGCGTGTTTGACACCAACCTGAAGGAAAACAAACCACTCCGCTTTAAAGTAGGCAGCAGAGATGTGATAGATGGCCTTAGTGAGGCGTTGCAAAGGATGCAAGTAGGAGGAAAATCAACAACGATCATCCCATCTTCCTCTGCCTATGGCGAAAAAGGAAAAGGACCTATACCGCCTTACACCCCTGTTATGTTTGAGATTGAGTTGGTAGATGTGCTCAAATAAATTAAGTAAGCATTTCTGTTATGCTGACTTATAATATTTTTCAAAAATCATAATGTTTAGGAGAATAAGCAGCATCCCATAAAAAAAATCTTCAAGAGGAATAGTTACTGCGCGTATTCCCAGGTTTTCAGCATTGTTATACCACACCACAGGCTGCTCCAACCCTGTGCCGGTGAGAATGCCATTTACAGCAAAAAAACCAATGAGTAAAATAAGGTAGGAAATAAAGAAGCGGTGCATTCCTGATGTAAAATAACGCGCACCATACAACAGTGCAATGCCGAGCAAGAACAGGCTTGAAAATGTATAATAACGATCTTTAAACAAGAAAGCTGTTAATAGAACAACAATAGCTAGCATGTAAGAAAACGTGTTTACGTTTTTGATCTTATAATTCGTAAACACCAACACCTTTAATGAGAACCATGTAAATAAACATGCATAAGGAATGCAAATGAAAAATAGGACTTCCTCCACAGGTAAATTAACAATTTTTAAACCGGTGGTGTAATGAGGGTTGAATCCCCACACGCCCAGTTTAGTAAAATACATATCCCAAGGTAAAAACAAAAAAAGAGGCCCTAAAATGGCGATTGCTGCAGCGCCCCACTGTTTGTAAAACTTTATTTTAGGATGGAACGAAAAAATGAAAGGCACAATAACAGCACCTAGGTTAACTAGCAGGTATAGATAATGTGGGTCAATCACCTTTGGAAGTTTCCTTAAAATATTTTAACGGCACCCACAACATTCCGAAACATTCGCCATGATCTTTATTTAAGTGTTTGTGATGAACCTTGTGTGCTTTACGAATAGCACGAAAATAGCTGGAGTCGGTACGCCTTAAAAATTTAAATCGCTGATGAATGAAAATATCATGTACCACAAAATAAGTAAACCCATAAATGGTGATACCAACGCCAATCCAAAATAAAAAATTAAAATTGTTTTGCATTCCAAACCATAATAATAAAATACCGGGAGTGGCAAAAATGATAAAAAAGGAATCGTTGTGTTCAATAAATGTTTCCTCTTCTTTGCGATGGTGATCCTTATGTATCTTCCACATAAAACCGTGCATAATGTATTTGTGTGAAAGCCAAGCAACTCCTTCCATAGCAACAAAAGCTACCAGCACAATACATACGTTAAAAACAATATTCCACATGCAACAAAATTACTTTTTTTTAAAACATATTTAATTGATGCCTCAGGTACGAATTAAACATGAACACAACCTTGTTGGAATTCGGTATCCTGATACGCTCAGACATCACCTTCTCTACGGGTGACCTTCTGATTTTGTCAAACAATTTTTTGTAATAATAATAGGCCAAATAAACACCCCTGCCTGATCCATTAGGGAGTTGACGAATGCCTTCCAACGCTTCGGAAAAATCATCATTAATATCTTTTTCAATTAACAACTTTTGTTCCTGGTTAAATTGCGCAAAATTTACATTGGGGAAATAATTTCTTCCCAAAACTTCAAAATCATCTTTTGCATCGCGCAAGAAATTGACTTTTTGAAATGCACTTCCCAGCTTCATTGCTGATGGCTTTAAACGCTGATACATATCATTATCACCCTTTGTAAACACACGAAGGCACATTAAACCCACAACCTCTGCCGATCCTAAAATGTATTTCTTGAAACTTTCGCAATTGTGTTCACCCTGTTGCAAATCCATTTTCATGCTTTGAAGAAAGGTTTCAATCAAAGGCATTTCAATATTGTAAGCGCATACGGTTTGTTGAAATGAATTTAAGATTGGGTTTAAACTTATTTTATGTTGTATAGCGTGGGCTGTGTCGTCACAAAATTTATTAAGTAATTCTTGCTTATCGAAGCCGTGAAAACTGTCCACGATTTCATCAGCAAATCGAACAAAACCATAAATAGCGTAAACGGGTCCATGAAATTCTTTATCCAGGAATTTGATGCCCAAGGAAAAACTAGTGCTGTATTTTTTTGTGGTTTGCTCGCTGAATTGCGCAGACAAACCATCGAATATCGCTTTCATCTGCTTTGTTTTTTAAAGAATTTAATTACTTCCTTAGCCGCTACTTGACCCGAAATTAATGCAGGAGGAACTCCCGGGCCGGGGACAGACAAATGACCACAATAAAATAAATTCGGCACCTTTTTATTTCTGATGGAAGGACGCATAAAAGCCGTTTGTTTTAACGTATTGGCCAGTCCATAGGCATTGCCTTTGTAGGAATTGTAATCGGTCATAAAATCATTAATACAATAGCTTCTTTTAAAGTCAATATGATCAGCAATGGTTTCTCCAGTAATGTCTTCCATGCGTTTTAACACCATGTTAAAATATTTCTCACGAATAGCTTCATCATCTTTTATACCTGCAGCAAGTGGGATAAGTACAAAAACATTCTCATGACCAGCAGGTGCTGTGGAGGCATCCGTTTTGGAAGTGCAACATACATAAAACAAAGGTTTCTTGGGCCATTGTGGATTTTTATAAATTTCGTCAGTATGAGCTTCCAAACTTTCATCAAAAAATAAATTGTGATGGCGGAAGTTTTTTAGTTTTTTATTAAGTCCGATATAAAAAATTAAGCTGGAAGGTGACATTACTCTCTTCTCCCAATAACTTTCTGTGTAGTTACGATAATCCTTATCCAGTAGTTTTTCGGTATGGTGATAATCTGATGCTCCAATCACAGCATCAAAAGCATAATTCCCTTTTGTGGTTACCACATGTGTGGCCTTGCTTTTGGTGATTTCGATTTTTTCAACTGCACAATCCGTCACAACTTTCACTCCTGCACTTTCAGCCACGGTTGCCATTGCTTTGGTTATTTTAGAAAAGCCACCCATGGGATACCAGGTACTTAATTCTAAAGCAGCATAGTTCATCAGGCTATATAATGCCGGGATGTTTCGAGGCGATCCTCCAAGGAAGAGCACAGGAAATTCCATTAATTTTAAGATACGTGGATTACTAAAATATTTTCTGACGTGCGAATGAAAAGACTGAAAAATACTAAGGCTGGAAATATTGTTTAACACTGTTGCATTCAAATACTCTAGCGGACTAGATGAAGGTAAGTAAACCAACTCATCCATGGCTAACCTGTATTTTACACCTGCTTCTTTTAAAAACTGTTTCAACTTTTCCGCACCATTTTCTTCTTCTCGATCAAACAAATCGTAAATGGATTGTTGTTGCGCAGGAATATCCATCACATCGTTTTTACCAAAAAAAATAGAAAATCCGGGATCTAACAATTTTAATTCATAGAACTGCGAAGGCTGCGCATCAAAAATTTTAAAGTATTGTTCAAAAACATCTGGCATCCAATACCAACTTGGACCCATATCAAAAAAATAACCATGGCTGCAAAAGGTTCGTGCCCTTCCTCCTATTTGATCATTTTTCTCTAACAGTGTTACCTCTATTCCCGCTTTAGCCAAAACACTTGCAGCAGCAAGGCCACCAAAACCCGAACCGATAACACCTACTTTTTTTGATATCATGAGTAATAATCAAATGTACGCTAATTAACGCAGTGTCAATAGAATTGTTTAACAAAAATACAAAAAGTTTAAACAAAATAACAAGTAGCCTAATAATTTACTCTAAGGCTTCAATACCAAAATAAAGTCAAGCGGTTTCTCGCAAAAGGATTTTTTAAGTCCATAAAAAGTGCAAGACAGTAATGTGATGTAAAAACTGAACGTCTAATTATTCAATTGCGCAAAAGTGTCACCCTGTTTAAGATCACCAGATTGAAAACCTTTTTTGAACCAGAACATCCGTTGCTCAGATGAACCATGTGTAAAAGCATCAGGCACTACCTGCCCCTGCACTTTTTTCTGTATGGCATCATCACCCACAGCACTTGCAGCGCTCATGGCTTCTTCAATGTCTCCATCTTCAAGCACATTGTTCATTTGCTCATTATAATGTGTCCACACCCCAGCATAAAAATCAGCCTGCAATTCAAGTGCGACAGAAAGTTTGTTGGCTTGCACCTCGCTTGTTTGCGATTGCATTTCGTGAACCTTGCCTGAGGTACCCAATAAATTCTGAACATGATGACCCACCTCATGTGCCAATACATAGGCTAAAGCAAAATCGCCACCCTTGGCGCCAAAACGATTTTTCAACTCATCCATAAAGGAGAGGTCAATATATATTTTTTGATCGGCAGGGCAATAAAAAGGGCCTGTTGATGAGCTTGCACTTCCGCAACCTGATTGTGTGGCTCCGCGAAATAAAACCAATTGCGGCTGCTCATATTGCATTCCGTTTTGTTGAAATATTTTGCCCCAAACGTCCTCGTTATCCGCTAGAACAACGGACACAAATTTTGCCATTTGATCTTCTGCCGGATCAATGGGGGCATCGGAGGCCTGTCCTGTTTGTTGCTGTTGTTGAAGTTGATTTAACAATTGGGCCGGATCACCACCCATAAATAAATTGATCAACAAAAGAATAATGCCTACCGCGCCACCTCCAAGCGCTATTTGCCCACCAGTTACCCGTCTGCGGTCATCTACATTATCACTTTCTCTGCGGCCTATCCATTTCATAATTTTAAGTTTTAAAAGTTATTTTTATGTTATCTGAAATCTGAATAAAGAATTGATTTATTGAAATGTAATTGTAAATATGATGGTACGTTTATCTGTACAAAGTAATATAATTTTTTTAAAGCGAAATGTGATTTTAAGAAAAAAACTGTACGGTTTTTATATGAGAATAAGCCTACATTTGTGAGATATGCTATTCACTATGAAATTACGAGCTTCATTACTCATTGTCCTACTCACCTTCTTTTACGTTTTAGCGCAAGCGCAGCAAGATCTGCCTCATGTAATGGGGGAGTCAGAAAAAAATTTAATGCCGAGCTATCTTCAAAATAGAGTCTCTCCTGGAACGGGGACATTTTCTGTGCTACCGCCAACGAGCCCTGTGCGAACCATTGCTGAGTGGGAAGAGCTACAAGGATTAGTAATTGGTTGGGTTAGTTACACAAGCATGTTGCGCGAAATTGTGAGAGCTGCAAAGCAGGAGTGCCGTGTTTATATTCTTTCACCAAATGCACAAACTGTTTTTAATTATCTCGCTGCCGGAGGTGTTGACACCGTGAATGTAACGGTACTAAATATCCCATTTAATTCCGTGTGGTCGAGAGATTATGGGCCCTGGAGTGCTTACACCAATAACGTGGACACCTTAATTACCATTGACTGGACTTACAATAGACCTCGTCCTGCTGATGATGCATCACCAGTTGGCATTGCCACTGCCATTAATACTCCCATTTACCAAACCACTACTGCACCCAATGACCTTATTCACACGGGAGGAAATTTTATGTGCGATGGATTTGGCACCGGATTTTCGTCCAACCTCATTCTCAATGAAAATCCAACCCACACCGAGTCGGAAATAGACACTATCATGTCTAAATTTATGGGCATTAAACGCTATATTAAAATGCCGATACTGCCCTATGATGCCATCCATCATATTGACATGCACATGAAGCTGATAAACGAAGAAACATTGGTGATGGGGCAATATCCATTAGGTGTGGCTGACGGGCCACAAATTGAAGCCAACCTGCAATACATTCTTGCCAATCATAACTCAGTTTATGGCACACCATATAAGGTAATAAGAATTCCAATGCCAGATGATAATGGCGCCTATCCCAACACAAATGGCGATTATTTTACTTACACCAACTCATCGTTCATCAACAAAACACTCATTGTACCTACTTATAATATTCCCGAAGACTCGGTTGCGCTAAATATTTACAGGCAGGCGTTACCAGGTTACACAGTTACAGGAATTAATTCCACAGCCAGCATTGGTGCACTTGGCGCATTGCATTGCATCACTAAAGAGTTAGGCACAGCCGATCCACTGCTCATTTCACATCAGCAATTATCTGACACCTACAACACCGCTTCACCCTATCAGGTAATTGCGCTTATGCAACATCGCACAGGCATACAAACAGCTACTTTATTTTACAGAACCGACACGGTGATGCCTTACCTGCAAGTGTCCATGATGCCAATGATTGGCAACCCCGGCTATTTTGCTGGGCCAATACCACCACAACCTGCGGGAACACGAATTTACTACTACGTGAGTGCCACAGCCGTTTCGGGAAAACAGCAAGTTAGGCCACTTCCTGCGCCTGCAGCTTATTTTTATTTTAATGTGTTAAACAATGTAGGAATAGCAGAAGCCAACAATGCACAAGTTTTTGTGGAAGATGTTTTCCCTAATCCGGCTTCAGCGATTACTTGCATTGCCTTAAAAATTGCTTCGCAAACCAGCCTTACCGTAAGTTTAACGGATATACTGGGTAAAAATGTAAAAACTGTTTTTAAAGGAGAAAGCCTTCCGGGAGATAAAAAAGTTTTTTTTAATGCCTCCGAATTAAGCGTTGGCATTTACGCTGTAAGAATTGAAACTGCATCACAAACTGTTACGCGGAAAATTGTTATTAAATAATTTTCAAAACCTGCAGTTACAGTTTTTGCATCACCATTAAACCATCGCGCACCGGAAGCAAAAGGTTAAACACGCGATTGTCTTCCTGTATTTTTTTATTAAATGCTACAATAGCTTTTGTGTCAAAATCTTTTTCCTGAAGCGGCTCTAACACCTTTCCGCTCCACAAAACATTGTCGGCAATAATTATTCCTCCCTGCCTCACCTTATCAATTACCAGATCGTAATACAATGCATAATTCTCCTTATCCGCATCAATAAAAACAAGGTCGAACGTTTTATTCAAGTTTGAAATAATTTGAGCAGCATCACCAATATGCAAATGCAATTGCTGAGCAATACCTGACCTTAAAAAGAAATCGTCAATGATATGTTTAAGTTCAGGATTTTTTTCAATGGTATGCAACTCACCACCGGGTGCAAGTCCTTCGGCAAGGCATAAAGCGGCATAGCCCGTAAAGGTTCCTATTTCAAGAATATGTTTAGGACGCACCATGCGGCAAAACATAGAAAGCAAGCGCCCTTGCAGATGACCTGAAAGCATTCGGGGATTTAAAACCTGGGCATAGGTTTTCCTGTTCAACTCCTTTAAAAGCGATGTTTCATCTTGGGTGTGGTGTTCGCTGTAACGCTCAATTTCTTTCGGTAAAAAGTGCATAGTATTATCTTTAGCCCACAAATTTACGTTTAGATGAAACAAATTCAGGTATGTTTCACGTTTATATGGTACTTTTGATGCACAATGAAAAAAACGGGTATAAAATTTCTGGCAATCTTTCTTGCTGCGGCAGTACTGATGTCGGCAACAGGAATTACCGTTTTTCAAATGGTTTGCAGTAAAAGCAATAAGGTATATGTATCCTTAGATGTGTTAAAAAATTGCTGCAACGAACAAAAGAGCAACTGCGATGTTAAAGATAATTGCTGTGATTTTTCCAGCAAAACCATCAAACCTTCTCAGCTTTCCAATCCTGATGTTAGGTACCTAAGCTTTGAAACACCGGCTCCATCGCAACATTGGTCTGGATTTTTACCCGTTAAAGAAATACCGCCTATTTCCGCCTTTTCATACACCCGTTTTACCCTTGACGATTTCGGGCGAACCCTTCTTAATACCACCTCGCGTTTTAACA
>JAYTNW010000498.1:0-7147 GCA_043748115.1 Bacteroidota bacterium
CCATAATAAATATTCTGTAGGGTGAAAACCTTTTAAGGCATCATCTAATGTGTTGATGTATGCTTCATCAAATGTTGTATTGCTGCTCAACACGCTGTCAAGAGCTACATAGTCCACCGGCCAGGTGTCAATGCGCGGATCAATATTTTCAGTGGCTACTGGCCCAAACAAAAATCCTTCTGACTGCTCCCATGCCGAGCGGGCTTCCATCCATAAGGTGCGACAAACTTCAAGGTTTACCTGGGTGCTGCTGTTGTTGAAGGTTTGAACAGCATCATACAATTGGCCTGTTTTGGTGTTTAGGTCATTATAAGTAGCATGTGCAACGTTGGATGAAAAGGATTGTAAAATTTCTTGATTGGTAAATGCAGTAGTTTCATCAGTACTGTCCTTTTTGCAGGACGTAAATATAACGCTGGTGATGGACAGGCTAAGGCCTAAAACGGTAAGCGTTTTTTTATTGATAAAGTTAGTCATGTTGTATAATTATTGAAGATATATGATAAGATTATTTTCTTGAATAGCAGTTTTATATTTTCTTAATGATGCAGTTGCGGGTTCGGCAGTAACATCACCATTGAGGTTAAACCTGCTGCCATGTGCTGCGCAAAATAACCCGCTATCATTCGCAGTTAAGCGGTTGTCGCGGTGTGTGCACTTCATTTCAAGGGCAGTAAAATTGCTTTCGCTGTTTTTTACGGTCAAGATGTCAAACTCCAAATTCTTACTTCTGACCACTTGTGTTTTTTTATCTACGAAATTTGTGAGCGCAATGGAAATAGTTTTGCTATCAGTCTCCACCGTTAGTACAGAGGCTGCTTTACATCCTGCCAGGTATGACATCAAGAAGCCTGCTCCTGCAAATCCTGCGCAGGCTGTACATGCTGATTGTAAAAAATTTCTCCGTGTGGTCATTTTAAAAACTGTATCCGAAACCTAGATTTATAAAACTATTGGTGGTGTAATAAGCAGGTGCATTTGGGAAAGGGTTAAGGTTAAGCACAGGGTTTAGGCCACCTGTTTGCCTGTACACGTAGTCAAATTTAATAGCTACCCCTTTAACTGGTAAACAGGTTAGCCCCACGCTTATATATTGTTTTTTAAGAATATCGTTTTCAATTCCGTTTTCAGGAATATTATAGTTGAGATCCATGTTTTCGTAGCGTACAAATGCACTTATTTTTTGTTTTGGAAAAACCTGATAGGCCACTTCAGCATAGCCACCAAGCATGGTTTGCGCAGTGTTGCTGGCATAAGCACGATTTATTTTTTCTGCGTCAACAATTTGGAGCCATGTAGCAAGTAATCGTGCAGCGAAACGCTTGTGTGTGTATTGAATGTTGGCTTCACCTAATGCTACCGGGGTTCCGAAGGGGCCAGAGTCTAATTGCAAACTGTCAGCTTCGCGTTTGTTTAAGCCAACACTGCCACCATAGTAGCCCGAAACCTGAAACCGAAAATCATTATAATAATACAGTAAGGAACCTGTAAGTGCAACATTGGATGCGGTGGCATTGCTGCCTTCAAATCTTCCTTCGCGTATCCCTGAGCCGTTTTTAAAACCCGCACTGTTTAATCCATTTACTAAGGCTATGGTATAATTTAGCCCTTGTATTTTTTGGGATGTACCGTTAAGACAGATACCTATTTCTCTCCAAGTGGATGGAATGAGAAGTGTTTCAGTGAAGGGACGGTCATTTCCATGAAAAGTAGTGGGCAAATGGTTTTCGTTAATAATGCCGATGCGTGGTATAAATAGGCCTGCCTGTAGGGACATATTTTTGTTGATGTCAAATTTAAGGTAGGCCTGCTCTAAGGCAATTTCACCACCCTCTTCATCACCTTCAACTCTGGCATTTTCAAGTTCTGTTTCCGATAGAAAGGATACTTTTTTGCTAAATCGATGTCCAATAAAAACAACCACCCGCGTTAAATTGGCATTGGCATTGGCATAACGAGTGTCATAAGAAACCTTCGCTTCGCCATAACCGGAAATGTAAGTTGAGCGGTCGTTGGCGGTACCTTGTTGAAGTGAATCTTCACCCGTAACCTGAGCAAAAAGAGGCTGAGTGGAAGAGAGTAATAGTGTAGCTACAAATAGTAAAAGAAAACGCATAATAGTGTTGTGAGAGCGCAAAGGTATAAAACGTTTTGTTATTTAGAATAAGTCTAAATAATATTTTTTTGTTGGAACTTAAAACAGATTGATGGATAATCTTCTACGTTTACTGGCTGTTACGTTTAGGCCTATGTTTAAGAAAAACATGCAAAAAAGTATTGTCAATAGAAACGATTTATACCATCTGATTAAGAGAGATAATTTATTCAAACGGGTAGAAGAAATGTTTGGGATGCCACCAAATTGGTCCAGGCCTCCTGGTTTTATTTCCTTGGTTAAAATAATATTGGAACAACAAGTGAGCCTTGCATCTGCTAAAGCGAACTTTTTAAAATTAGACACCTATTTAAAAGGAATAACGCCAACTGCGATTTTAAAACTTTCTGATTTAGAAATGAGGAGTTGCCAAGGAAGCCGTCAAAAAGCTGTTTATCTACGTGCCCTATCGGAAGCAATAGTTACAGAAAAAATTTCATTGGAAAGACTAGCTTTTTTACCTGTAAAAAAAATAAGAAATGAACTCACCTCCATTAAAGGAATTGGGCAGTGGAACGCAGATATTTACCTTATGTTTTGCTTGCAGGAAAAGGATATTTTTCCAATAGGTGATATTGCACTGGTGACAACCGTTAGAGAAATTACTGGTATGCAATCAAAGGAAGAAATGTTATTATTTACCGAACATTGGTCGCCTTATCGCTCGCTTGCAGCTTATTTTTTATGGCATTATTACTTGAGCAGCAGAAATAAAAGCCCATGTATTGAATAACTTAAGAAAAAGCGTTAAATCCCTTAAAAAAATCAACTCTCTATAGCCTCTAAATATTTTTCGCTAAGAGGCTTGTTAAGATAACGTATTACATAAGGATTGGAGGAGGCTCTATTAATATCGTCAGGGCTTATGGAGGAGGACAGTACAACAACCTTGCAAACGGCACGAATAGCTTCATCTAGGCTATTAAAAATTTCAAGAAAAGCAAATCCATCTTTAACGGGCATATTCAAATCCAGGAAAATGATTTCAGGAAGCTTGTCGCTAAAATCGGTTAACCCTTTCAAATAGTCAATGGCAGCATCGGTAGTGGTTTGCACAGCACAAACTTCGCTGAACCCCGAAGAGGTAATAATACGTTCGTTGATGAAGTTATCAATTTCATTATCATCAATTAACAGAACGCGTTTAAAGCGGGTGGAAGAATTAGACTTCATTAAAACAACTCCAAAATAAGTGGTGGTGATAGCTGGAATCGAACCAGCGACACAAGGATTTTCAGTCCTTTGCTCTACCAACTGAGCTATATCACCTTAATAAGTGGCGCAAAAGTAAAAAAAAATAGATACTGTCAAATCTTATTGCACAATAAAAAACAGCTATTTTAGAAGCAACTCCTTTAATCGGGAACGGTTGCCGTTAAAAACATTTACATCCACAGCCTGCTTGCACCCGAACATTGCGGCCCTATCAGAATGTTGCCAAAAGAGCCATTTAACAGATTTCTCTATTACCAGTTCTTCTTCATAGTAGTGGGCTATCCAAAAAAAATGTCCATCAAAATCATCAGCAAGGTAATCCTCAATAAAACTAATGTTAGAGTAAATGATGGGTTTAACCTTGTATTTTTTTTCAATTTCGGCATTGAATATTTTAATCCGTTTTACCAATTCTTTTTTTGATTTCTTGCCGGTTTCTTCAACATCAATTACTGGCGGAAGGTCACCTTTAACCAGTTTTACACTAGACATAAAATTTTTAGCCTGTAGTTTTGCATCTGCATTAGGTAAAAAATAATGATAGGCTCCACGGATGACCTTGTTTTTACGTGCATCCTCCCAGTTATCGCGAAAGGTAGGATCTTCCAGCAAAGTACCTTCAGTAGCTTTAATAAAAGCGAATTCAAAATTTAAAGTGTCACCATCTATGGTGCGTGTTTTTAATTTTTTCCAGTCAATCACATCCTGCCACCGTGAAACATCTATGCCATGCACATTATATCCATAAGGATATTCAATATTAAACCCCTGCTGGGGCGAAGGCTTCATAAAAAACCGTTTTTGTAAACGCCAGGCTTTGTAGCCATATCGTATTACCTGTTTATGATACACCAATCCTAGCACCACCAAAAGGCATACGATGGCAATTTTTAAAAAACGCTTAGGAGGAACTATTCGTGGCTTCGGCATGTTTGATACAACGAATTAATAGAAAAAATATTTATGTAATGGTTCCGTTCCAAAATGATTTGAGCAACTTTTCACCGCTGATTTTTGTTTATTAAAATCTTATGTGTAGGTTTGAACTCATCTAAACTATTCTACAAAAAATTATTATACGTATGGCAAAGGGAATGCACGTAAAAAAACCAATAGCGTCACTTTTAAAGGATGCCGGTGACAGTGAAACCGGACTTAAGAGAACGTTAAGCGCAAACAATTTGGTTGCACTTGGCATTGGAGCCATTATAGGTGCCGGTTTATTTGTGCGTACCGCTGCTGCTGCTGCCAACAATGCGGGACCTGCCGTTACCATTGCCTTTATTGTTGCCGGCATAGGGTGTGCATTGGCGGGATTGTGTTATGCAGAGTTTGCCAGTATGATACCCATTGCAGGAAGCGCTTATACGTATAGTTATGCAACCATGGGTGAGTTTATTGCATGGATTATTGGCTGGGATCTTGTGTTGGAATATGCACTGGGAGCCGCAACCGTAAGCATTGCATGGAGTGAATATTTAAATAAACTTTTGCATTATATTGGTATGCATATACCCTATGAATGGTGTCACTCCCCATTTGAACACAATTTAGAAGGGGTGTCGGGGATCATGAACCTTCCGGCATTGTTTATTTTATTTCTGATTTCGCTCTTGCTGATAAAGGGCACCAAGGAAAGTGCTTTTGTAAATGGAATTATTGTGGTAACAAAGGTGGCCATTGTTATTTTGTTTATTGTATTTGGCTGGAATTTTATTAACCCGGCCAATCACACACCTTATATTCCAGAAGCTACAACGTTTGTGGATTCGCAAAACATACCGCATAATTTTGGAGGCATCATGGGAATTTTAGGAGCTGCAGGAGTGGTGTTTTTCGCATTTATAGGCTTTGACGCAGTAAGTACCGCTGCGCAAGAAGCAAAAAACCCAAGCCGCGATATGCCTAAAGGAATTTTGGGGTCGTTGGCCATTTGTACCGTGCTCTATATTTTATTTGCCCATGTGTTAACAGGGGTTGCATCAACAGAAGACTTTAGAACGCAAGGACGTGAGGCCTCTGTGACGTATGCTATACAAACCTATATGACAGGCTTTGGTTGGCTTGGAAAACTGGTCACCGTTGCTATTTTGGCAGGCTTCTCATCCGTTATACTGGTTATGCTTATGGGGCAGTCACGTGTATTTTATTCTATGAGCAAAGACGGTTTAATGCCTAAAGTTTTTTCAGAACTACACCCTAAATACCGAACCCCCTATAAATCGAACATGATTTTATTTTTGTTTGTCGGACTTTTCGCAGCCTTTGTTCCGGGAGATATTGTGGGCGATATGACCAGCATTGGAACACTGTTTGCATTTATTCTCGTTTGTGCAGGAATTATTATACTTCGTAAATCCGATCCTCATATTGAGAGAAAATTTAAAACACCAATGGTGCCGTTGGTTCCCATATTAGGAATGATTGTTTGCGGAGCTATGATTTTTGGATTGGGATGGCCCAACTGGTCACGTCTGCTCTTATGGCTATTGATTGGGTTCGCTATTTATTTTGGCTACAGCGCAAAAAACAGCAAACTTCGCAACTCTTAATTTTCAACACATAGCACAACAAAATTATATTTGATGCAGGAACAGGAAGAAGTGCAATTGCATCGCTCATTGGGCTTGCTGGACGCCACTATGCTTGTTTCTGGCTCCATGATTGGCTCTGGTATTTTTATCGTGAGCGCAGATATGGCCAGGCTTACTGGTTCAGCAGGATGGCTTTTGTTCTTATGGTTGTTGAGTGGTGCCATTACTTTAATGGCAGCCCTTTGTTATGGCGAACTTGCTGGCATGATGCCTAAGGCGGGTGGACAATTCGTGTATATTCAACGTGCTTGGGGCAACATGCTTTCATTTCTTTATGGATGGACCGTTTTTACGGTGATACAAACAGGTGTTATAGCTGCTGTTGCCGTTGCCTTTGCGAAGTACACGGCTGTTTTTTTTCCTGTGTTTAGAGTTGATAATATTTTGTTGGATGTTGCAGGACTAAAAATTTCAGCAGCACAACTTTTAGCCATTGTTCTTATTTTCTTTTTATCATATTTCAACAGCCGAGGTATTGAAGGAGGAAAAAAAATACAAACTTTTTTTACCTCAACAAAACTTTTAGCTTTATTTTTTCTTATCGTTGTTGGATTATATTATGGTTTGAAAACAGATGTGATCACTCAAAATTTTCAAAATGCATGGCATGCCGAACAACTCACAAAAACAGAAAGCGGATGGCTCAGTGAACACATCACAGGATTTGCGTTGATCTTGGTTTTAGGCACTGCCATCATCGGATCACTTTTTAGTAGTGATGCTTGGAACAACGTAACATTTATTGCCGGTGAAGTAAAAGATCCAAGAAAAAATATTCCCCGCAGTTTGTTGTTGGGAACAGGAATTGTTACCGTCTTGTATTTTCTTGCCAACATTTCTTATCTATCACTTTTGCCTTTAAAGGGAAGCGATGGCGCAGCAGATGTGATGGGGCAGGGCATTCAATTTGCAGGCGGAGGAACAGATCGTGTAGGCACAGCAGCAGCTTCCATGATATTTGGCGACACTAGCGTTTACATCATGGCTGCATTAATTATGATTTCAACCTTTGGCTGCAACAACGGAATAATTTTAAGCGGTGCTCGCGTGTATTATGCCATGGCAAAGGAAGGGTTGTTCTTTAAAAAGGCTGAACAATTAAATCGCAATGGAGTTCCGGGTTATGCATTAACCATACAAGCAATTTGGGCAAGCATCTTATGCTTAAGTGGTACCTACGGTG
>JAYTNW010000499.1:0-5737 GCA_043748115.1 Bacteroidota bacterium
TCCACATGCAGGATCAACAACATTTTTTCATTTAACCCGGTGCTCATTTTTCAGTTTAGTTAATTGTGATTTTCAGTAATATAAATACAAACAAATGTATTTATTTCTCAAAATTAAAACAAAAACAATTGTGCCTACGTATAACTTTCATAATTTAACGCAAAATAAGGCTATCCTTAGCTACTCAATGAAAGCTTACGCTATCCGTTGGTTAATTAAAAAACTGCTCCTAATAGATGTCTTTCGCTCCATACCGGAAGATGATATTATTTCGAAGCAACGTTTTAACCTATTCCGCATTTTTACGCTTGTGGCAACCTTAGGCATAGCGGCTATTACCTACCAAGCCTATGTGGTTTTTCACGTAAAAGGAATTATGTCGCTTGTGCTGATTGTTTTGCTGGGTGTCATTTGCCTTAATTACCTGCTATTAAATGTGCACAGAAACAGAAGCGGGGCTGCTATTGTAAGCATTCTTTCCTGCTTTTTAGCCTTGCACTATGTATCCTATTTTGCCGGTGGAATTCGCAATTCCGGAATGTTTTACCTGATCGCTTTTATTTTGGTCGCCTTTATGATGTTGGGAAGCAAAACAGGTAAATGGGTTACGCTTCTTTGTGTTTCAAACTTAATTTATTTCTATTTTATTACAGAATACACCACTTGGGTCAACTATGATTTTATTGGCTATTCATCCACGCTCATCAACCAAGATTACTTGTTTACGGGGATCATTAGTTTGATCGTAATTGGAAGTTTGATCAACAACTTAGAAAGCAATAAAAATGTGGTGATTTCCACTATTACTGATTCCCGCAACAAACTAGCCCTGATCAATAAAGAACTGCAAAAACTATCATTGGTTGCGAGCAAAACAGACAACGCTGTTGCCATCACCAATGCCAATGGTATAACCGAATGGGTAAACGATGGGTTTGGACGTCTAACCGGTTTTCGGTATGACGAAGTAGCTGGGAATAATATGCTGGAAATGCTTTATGGGCCCTTAACCGATAAGAATACGATTAGAAATATATTTAACGAACTTAAGGAACAAAAATCTTGTAGCGTGGAGTTGCTTAAGTACAGAAAAGACGGCAGCACTACATGGATGCACGACAACATAACTCCTATTGTTGACGACACCGGTAAAGTAAGCAAGTTCATTTACATCATGAGTGATATTAATGAACGCAAGAGAGCCGAAATTAAACTTGAAGAATATTTACGTGACCTGGAAAAAACCAATCAAGAGCTGGATAAATTTGCTTACGTTGTGTCGCATGACCTCAAAGCGCCACTGCGGGCTATCGGGAATTTAACCGATTGGATACTGGAGGATAGTGGTGACGCGCTTAAAGGACAATCAGCCGAAAACTTTCAATTGATAAAGGGCCGCGTGAAAAGAATGGAGTTGCTTATTAATGCCATTCTTGATTATTCTAAGGCTGCAAAACGCAAAAACCCGGAAGAGCTATTTTCATTTAAAGAATTGCTGAATGAGACCGTTGACCTTGTTTCACCGGCAAGCAACTGCAAAATATCTATTGCAGGAAATATGCCTGATTACTTTGGGGATCGCATAAAATACCAGCAGATTTTCATCAATTTGCTGAGCAATGCCGTTAAACATAACGACAAGCCTTTTATTGAAATATCCGTTAGTTGTTTTGATGCAGATAAATTTTGGAAATTTTCCATTACCGACAATGGCCCGGGTATAGATGCACGTTACCATGAAAAAGTATTTGTTATTTTCCAAACATTAAAGGCAAGAGACGAATTTGAAAGTACTGGAATTGGCCTTGCCATTGTTAAAAAAATTGTTGAGGAATCGGGAGGGAAAATATGGCTAGAGTCATCTTTCGGCCATGGATCTACTTTTCATTTCACAGTTTTAAAGAACACGCTCGACCCCGCATTAATTACCGGCAATCCAAGTACTCTTAAGCAAATCCTTTTGTAAGATTTTTGGGCTTTTTGATCACAACTAAAGTGGTGATCCTGCGTATGAATAAACAAAACATACGTGATGAAAGGAAAAAATAAAAACACACAGCAGAAGGCCAATGTAAAAGATTTTGACTTTGAGCAATACCTCAGCCTTAAACGCAACGAACGACTTAATCTGCTGCAACGCATGGTGGAAACTTTAGATGTAGAATCAAGAAAAAAGTTTTTCAAAGGATTGCTACCATACGTTTTGTCTGACGATGAAATGACTAAAGAGGCCTTTAAATACAACACTGGCAAACAAACAATTTCCAAATCTTTGGTGGTGGAATTAACACCACATGAGCGAGAAATGATTAACCAGATAGCTGATCATTTTCACGAATTGCAGTACATCGTTGATCTAGAGGAACTCATGTTTAACCCTTAATTGATTAAACAAATAACATTTAAAATCCCATCCCGTAAGATGGGATTTTTTGTTTTTGACTACTAGGTCTGTTAAATATATTGTGGCAAAGCGAGATGGTATTTTTAAATACTTTTGCGTCATGAATGAACAAGAATTAGCGGTTAAAGTGGTTAACCACATGATGGCTAACGACAAATTTAGCCAGTGGCTTGGAATAGAGTGCTTGGTGATAGAAGCCGGGAAAAGTGTATTGCAAATGACCGTGCGTGAGGAGATGGTAAATGGCTTTGGCATTGTGCATGGTGGTATAGCTTTTTCATTTGCCGACAGTGCGCTTGCTTTTGCTTCCAATGCATACGGCAGGCTTTCGGTTGCTTTGGAATGTTCAATTTCATTTCCTGCTCCAGTAAATGTTGGCGACACCATAACGGCCACTGCTGAACAAATTTCACTAACCAACAAAATAGGCGTTTACACTATTGCTATCACCAATCAAAAACAGGTAAAGGTTGCATTTTTCAAGGGTACAGTTTATCGCACCGGTAAAGAATATTTTCCTGAAGGTAAATAGGTAAAGCATACTTAAAATAAAGTTTTAAGAATCCTAAATAGGTAAAAAATAAAAAGAATGAAACAAGCATTTATTATAAACGCTTTGCGCACTCCCATTGGAAATTACGGTGGTGCCTTATCGTCCGTTCGGCCTGATGATTTGGCTGCACATGTTATAAAAGAACTGATAAAAAACAATCCTTCTGTTGATACCACCCAAATTGCAGATGTGATATTGGGATGCGCCAACCAAGCTGGGGAGGACAACAGAAATGTAGCACGAATGGCCTTACTTTTAGCTGGACTTCCGGTTACAGTGCCGGGTGAAACAATAAATAGGCTTTGTGCATCAGGGATGTCGGCAGTGATAGCTGCTGCGCGATATATCCAAACCAATGATGCCAACATAATGATTGCAGGTGGTGTGGAAAGCATGAGCCGCGCGCCCTATGTAATGTCAAAATCAACCACAGCATTTGCACGTGATGCACAAATGTTTGACACCAGCATTGGATGGCGCTTTGTAAACAACAAACTTAAAGAAATGTACGGCACCGACTCGATGGGAGAAACCGCTGAAAACGTTGCTGCACAGTATGGGATAAGTCGCGAAGACCAAGATAAGTTTGCTTTGCGATCGCAACAAAAAGCTACCGTGTCAAAAAATTCAGGACGCTTTAAAGACGAGATCTGTGCTGTTTCCATCCCTCAAAAAAAAGGAGACCCACGGATAATTTCTGATGATGAATTTATTAAACCTGACACCACATTAGAAATTTTATCAAAACTAAAACCGGCTTTTAAAAAAGACGGAAGCGTAACTGCAGCCAACTCTTCGGGTGTTAATGATGGAGCATGTGCTGTATTGCTAGCGTCAGAGGATGGTATAAAAGAATTTAATCTGCAACCAATGGCTCGTATTGTTTCTTCAGGTGTTGCCGGTGTGGAGCCACGTATAATGGGCATAGGTCCCGTGCCTGCTGCTAACCTGGCATTAAAAAAAGCAGGCCTTAAATGGAGCAATATAGATGTGATTGAACTGAATGAAGCTTTTGCTGCACAAGGGCTGGCCTGCATACGCGAATGGAAATTAGATGATGCTGATGAACGCATAAATCCAAACGGAGGTGCTATTGCTCTCGGGCATCCGCTGGGAATGTCGGGAGCGCGGCTGTTACAAACTGCAGCCTTGCAACTGCACCAATCCGGTAAGCGTTATGCCCTTTGCACCATGTGCATTGGCGTAGGCCAGGGGTATGCCGTAATTATTGAACGTTGTTAAAGTATTATAAAAACACCTATTGTATAAAGGGCTGTACCTCGCCTCTATTATTTGCCACGGCTTGTTTGTTTAACTTCTTAAATTTTTCAACCCAAAATATTCATTAGCATGATCTACGAATTCAACGGCTTTAAGCCTGTTATACATCCAACCGCATTTGTTCACCCTCAAGCCGTTGTTTCCGGTGATGTTTTTATTGGCCGTGATGTTTATATAGGGCCCGGTGCTGCCATTCGTGGTGACTGGGGAACCATTATCATAAGTGACGGATGCAACGTGCAGGAAAATTGCACCATACACATGTTTCCCGGTGTTACCGTTACGCTTCATGAAAGCGCACACATTGGACATGGGGCAATAATACATGGCGCTACGGTTGGAAAAAATTCGTTGGTAGGAATGAATGCTGTTTTAATGGACAACGTAATTATTGGCGAAGGTTGTATAGTGGGTGCGTTATGTTTTGTGCCTGATGGCATGCACGTGCCTGATAGAAAAGTGGTGGTAGGAAACCCCGCCAGGATAGTTAAGGAGGTATCGGATGAAATGTTGGAGTGGAAAACAAAAGGAACTGCTTTATACCAACAACTACCCTCTCAACTTTATAAAACCTTAAAAATTTGTGAACCACTAACCGAACCGGAAGCAGGAAGAAAAAATCACGATAACCTGTATAAAACTTGGAATAAAAGCAAAGGGTAAACTACTTTTACATTATAGAAACTCAACCTCCTTCAAATCATACGCTATTGTTTCACCGGTTTCCTTCTCGATTAACAATTTTCCTCCCTCGTTAACCCCTGTAATGGTTCCTGAAAACATCAGATTGTTTTCGCGGTAAACAGAAGGCATTTTCAAACGATAGATTTTTTCGTGGTAAGCAACATCTATTGCAGCAAACTGATTTTTCCTCAAATGCTCATACCAAAAAGCCAAATGCCTTAGTAATTCCTCCGCAGTGGCCTTTAATTCAAAAACTCTTCCACATTCAAGCTTCAAGGATGTTGCTTTTTGCGCTTCATTAAATTCGGTTTGATTAATATTAATTCCAGTGCCAACCACCGACAAAGCTATTTCTGTTGACCTAAATGTGTTTTCGATCAAAATTCCTGCAACTTTCCTATCAGCAATATAAATATCATTGGGCCATTTTATACTTACCTTTTCAGCACCCAAACCTTTAACGAGTGAATAAACGCCTAACGCCACCACCTTGCTAATATAAAACAACCTCGCTGCGGGAAGAAAAGAAGGGTAAAGTACTGTTGACATTAGCAGATTTTCGCCTGTGCGGCTCTCCCAGCTATTGCCTCTTTGCCCCCTACCCTGTTCCTGAAAATTAGCGATGATGACAGACCCTTCAGGAAGCATTTTTTCGGCAACCAAGGTTTGTGCATAAGTGTTGGTTGACGGCACGCTATCCAGCATGACCCATTGTGCAGATTCAAACATATTTATTCTACTGCTAAAACGTGGCTTATTTTTATTTACTTTTGTATTAAACTGAAACAAAATTAAACAATAATCAATCAGTATAA
>JAYTNW010000500.1:0-6058 GCA_043748115.1 Bacteroidota bacterium
TTTTTAATGTATCCGATTAAATATCCACTTTGGCATATTTAGCGTTTCGTTCAATAAACTCTCTGCGCGGTGGAACTTCATCGCCCATTAGCATACTAAAAATGTGATCGGCTTCAGCAGCACTTTCTATGGTTACCTGTCTTAAGGTACGTGTGGCAGGATCCATCGTTGTTGACCATAATTGCTCAGCATTCATCTCTCCTAAACCTTTGTATCGTTGCACTCCCACGTTTGATTCCTTTTCTCCTGCAAGCTCCTTAATGTGTGCAATGCGTTCCTCATCAGTCCAGCAATATCGCTCTTCTTTTCCTTTTTTAACCAAGTAAAGCGGGGGTGAGGCAATATAGATATAACCATGCTCAATCAACTCTTTCATGTGACGGAAAAAGAAAGTCAATATTAAGGTTGTAATGTGACTTCCATCCACATCAGCATCCGTCATGATAACGATTTTGTGGTAACGCAATTTATCCAAAATAAGCGGACGACCTTCCTGCTTATCATCACGGTAAATACCCAATGCAGTAAATATGTTCCTGATCTCTTCGTTTTCATATATTTTATACTCCATAGCTTTTTCCACGTTAAGGATCTTTCCTCTCAACGGTAAAATAGCCTGTGTATTCCTGTCACGACCTTGTTTAGCCGTTCCACCTGCCGAATCACCCTCCACCAGGTACAATTCGCATCTTGCCGGATCACGCTCAGAGCAATCCGACAATTTTCCCGGCAACCCTGTGCCTGTTAACACACTTTTACGTTGTACCAGTTCACGCGCCTTGCGTGCTGCATGACGTGCGGTAGCAGCCAAAATCACTTTGTTTACAATGGCTCTTGCTTCTTTCGGATGCATTTCCAAATAATGAACAAGCATATCACCCACCGCTTGATCTACACTACCCATTACTTCGTTATTCCCTAATTTGGTTTTGGTTTGTCCTTCAAACTGCGGCTCCTGTACCTTTACAGAAATAACTGCTGTTAATCCTTCACGAAAATCATCACCGTCTATTTCAAACTTTAATTTAGAAAGAAAGCCTTGCTTTTCAGCATAAGTTTTTAATGTGCGCGTTAATGCCCTACGAAAACCTGATAAGTGAGTTCCTCCTTCATGGGTGTTGATGTTGTTTACGTAAGAGTGAATATTCTCTGAGTAGGAAGTGTTGTATTGCATGGCCACTTCAATCGGCATTCCGAATTTATCATTTTCAAAATACATACACTCCGGGATTAATTTCTCACGAGTGGCATCAATGTAATCAACAAACTCACGCAATCCCAAATCGCTGTAAAACACATCGCCACGCGGATTACCGTTTTCGTCCATCTCGCGCAAATCAGACAAAGTTATGCGAATGCCCTTGTTCAGGAATGACAATTCACGCATGCGCGATGCTATGATATCATAATTGTAAACCGTGGTAATAAAAATTGAACCATCAGGCTTAAAGGTAACGGTGGTACCACGCTTATCGGTGGTGCCAGTTTCTTTAACAGCATACAAGGGTTTGCCTTCGCTGTATTCCTGCATATAAGATTTTCCATTACGGTGTACCTCTGCTTTAAGGTGTGTAGATAATGCGTTTACACAACTTACTCCCACACCATGCAAGCCACCCGAAACTTTATACGAGTCCTTATCAAATTTACCTCCGGCATGCAATACCGTCATAACAACCTCTAGGGCCGAACGTTTTTCTTTGGCGTGCATGTCAACAGGAATACCACGTCCATCATCCGTTACAGAAATGGAGTTGTCTTCGTTTATAAACACCGCAATATTTTTACAGTGCCCGGCAAGTGCCTCATCAATTGAATTGTCCACTACCTCATAAACTAAGTGGTGCAATCCTTTTACACCCACATCACCAATATACATGGCAGGGCGTTTACGCACCGCTTCTAAACCTTCCAGTACCTGGATACTGTCTGCAGAATAAGCATTTTTTACATCCATTTCAGCAACGTTTTCTACTAAATTTTCAGTCATAATTTAAGGGAACTAGCTCTTTTTTACTTTTGTTCAAAGCTAATAAATTTTACGGTAGCAAAAACAGGATTTTCAGAGATAAAATGAATAATTTTTGAACAAAAACACATCAACTTATCAACGGTTAAAAAGGCGGCATATTTTGTTGTTGAAATTTTGATTTGTGACAAATTTTTCGTATTTAAAATCGGATGGTTTTGGTAGCAAAGGAAAGTGTAGCCTTATACTTGTACATGATATCAGTGCCAAGCACACCATCAATGGCTTTAATTCCCATAGCCTCATAAGTGGCATTAATGTGGGAAAGATCCAACAAAATCATTTTATAGTTGTGTATCTTAATGGTATCTATCTCCATACTCTTTATGCGCACCATCATGCTTTGCATAGAGGATGTTCCAAGCCCTGTTGAAAGTTCGTTATTGCTTTTAACAGAAGTTTTATCGGCAAATATTTCAATCCTATTAAAATCCATCACGGTGTGTGAAGCACCGGTGTCTATCACAAATCTTGCAATGCAATTATTTACAAGCAATGTACAAACAGGATGGTAGCCTTTACGTTCTAATTTTATGAGCCTGAATTTAATTTGTGGTTTTTTCATCGGAAGGTCAAGGTTTAATTTTTTATTTCTTATATTACGAAGAGTGTAAATTTATTCATCAGCATCACGGATATTTGCCGTTTAAATATTATTTTTCTATTTTTCACTAAATTTAGAACTTTTACATGGCCATACTCAACTCCATCCTTAGCTGGATCATGCTTAAGCGCATGCATCAGATTGAGCTTTTTATGAAATACCCTAATGAGGTGCAGGAGGAATGGTTGCGTAAACTGATTTTTTCTGCCAAAAATACGGCTTGGGGAGAGTTTTTTGATTACAAGTCTATTGCTACTACAGAAGCGTTTAAGGAACGTGTTCCGGTAAGCGATTACGAGGCACTTCGCCCCCATATCATGCGCATCATGCATGGCGAACAAAATGTATTATGGCCTTCTGAAATTAAGTGGTTTGCCAAATCATCAGGAACCACGGCCAGCGTAAGCAAGTTTATTCCCGTGAGCATGGAATCGCTGGAGGAATGCCATTTTAAAGGTGGTAAAGATCTCCTGTCCATGTACTACAACAACAACCCCGAAGCGCAACTCTTTAACGGAAAACTTCTGTCTTTAGGAGGGAGCCATAGCATCAATTCTTTTAGCAACGATTCTTATTACGGTGACCTCTCTGCTATCCTTATACAAAATCTTCCTTTTTGGATACAAATTATGCGCACACCAGATATTTCTATTGCGCTGATGGATAAATGGGACGACAAAATTGAACTAATGGCCCGTGAAACCATTAAGGAGGATGTAACAAATATTTCAGGAGTGCCAAGTTGGACGTTGGTGCTGCTAAAAAGGGTATTGGAAATATCAGGAAAAAAAACAATTGCAGAAGTGTGGCCCAACATGGAGTTATTTGTGCATGGTGCCGTTAACTTTACTCCTTATCGTGATCAGTTTAAGAACCTAATCGGCAAGCCCATCAATTACTTGGAAACCTATAATGCCTCAGAAGGTTTTTTCGGCATCCAAGACAGAAATGGTTCTGACGAAATGTTGCTGATGTTGGATTACGGTATTTATTACGAATTTATTCCATCATCTGAATGGCCTAAGCAACATCCTAAAACTTATAGCCTCCAGGAAGTGCAATTGGGTGAGCAATATGCCATTGTTATTTCTACCAATGCAGGGTTGTGGAGATATAAAATTGGAGATACCGTACAGTTCACCTCATTAAATCCATACCGCATAAAAATTACTGGGCGCACAGCTCATTTTATCAACGCATTTGGGGAGGAGTTGATTATTGATAATGCAGAAAAAGCTATTTCAGAAGCGGGAAGGAGAACAGGTGCTATGGTACGAGAATATACTGCCGCACCTGTGTATTTTAATGAAAACACCAATGGGGCTCATGAATGGTTGGTCGAATTTTCGACAGAGCCTGCTAGCATGAAAGAGTTTGCAGAAGCGTTGGATGAAGAGTTAAAAAAAGTAAATTCTGATTACGAAGCCAAACGTTTTAAAGATATGGCACTCACTATGCCCATAGTAAGAAAATTGCCTGCTGATACGTTTTATAAATGGATGGAAAGAAATAATAAAATTGGCGGACAACATAAGGTGCCACGTTTGGCCAATCACAGAACCTATGTGGATGAGATATTAAGTGCAGAACAACAATTATCCTCCTGAATATAAATACGTATTAAACAGAATAAGATATTGAACACAAAAATTTTCCGGACACCTCATCATCTATTGTCATGACACATTCTTTTTTGAAAGAAAGCTTAAGTGCAAGGTTCAGCAAGAGCGTGTTTGTTATCACTATCGTTTTGCTTTTACCCGTTCTTGGTGTACAGGGCCAACAATTTAAGCCTGAAAAAACCTTTTCTTTTAATGCCGATTATTTTACTGTTGATAATCTCGCCAATGTGTATTCTATTAACGGTGGCACCATTTCAATGGCAGACAGCAGCGGCAACATCAAACATAGTTTCAGTAATAAAAGTGCAGGCTCACTCAATTTCATAGATGCAGTAAACCCTTTACGCATCATGGCTTATGCGCGCGATTTTTCGTTGATTTATTTTTTAGACAACCAGTTAGCCGTTCAATCTACCATTGACTTACGCAACCAACTTTTAACGGATGCATGGCCGGTTTGTAACAGTAACAATGAAGGTTTTTGGATTGTAAATCCGCAGGAAAACACCATTGTTAAATATGATTATACACTAAAAATAATAGCGCAAAGCCAGCCTCTTAATCTATTAGTAGCCGATGATATTAAACCACTCGCTTTACAGGAAAATGACAGGTGGCTGGTTTTACATAACGATAAAAACGGATTAATGATATTTGATCGCTTGGGCAGTTACTTTAAAACCGTAAGAGATGAAACCATTGAATGTTTTTTTATGTCGGAGAAAAACATGGTCTATTTTAGTGATGGCGCTTTTGTTTTTGTTGACCTTGAAACCGGCAGCGAAATAAAAAGAATAAAAACCGGAATAACCAATGTAAAAGGAATTTACTGGTTACACGATAAAATATATGTTCTTTCCCAGTCACAGATCACTCTTTTTTCAATTACCGGTTAGTTTTCAACCAAATTGATTTTTTTGATTTTCGCTAATGAGAATTTTTTACTTTAGCACACTCTGTTTACAGAGCAGTATTTAGCAGAACCTACTCTTAAAAAAATTATGCATATAGCAATAGCAGGCAACATTGGTGCCGGTAAAACCACTCTCACAAGTTTGCTGGCCAAGCAATTTAAATGGGAACCACAATATGAAGATGTGAATGACAATCCGTATCTCAACGATTTTTATGATGATATGCAACGGTGGTCTTTTAATCTGCAGGTTTATTTTTTAAACAGCCGTTTTAACCAGATTATTAAAATAAAGAAACACCCAAAAACCATTATACAGGACAGGACCATTTACGAGGATGCGTATATTTTTGCTCCCAACCTGCACGCAATGGGTTTAATGACCACACGCGATTTTCAAAACTATCAACAGTTGTTTGAATTGATGAACGGATTTATTTCTCCTCCCGATTTAATGATATACCTACGTGGAACCGTGCCTGCGCTGGTAAAACAAATCGAAAAGCGCGGACGTGCTTACGAAAATAACATCCGCATTGATTATCTCAAACGTCTTAACGAACGCTACGAAGCTTGGGTATCTACCTATGACTTAGGCAAATTGCTGATCATAGACATTGATGAAATTAATTTTGCCGAAAACAAAGAACACCTTGGCATGATTGTGCAACGTGTGCAGGGTGAGCTTACAGGTTTGTTTAGCAAGTAAATACAAAACTCCGCTAAAGCGGAGTTTTTTATTTAAGGGTTATTTTACAGCTGTTTCCTTAACAACTTTTCCGTTTTTATAAACTACTCTTTTTAGTAATTTTCCGTCTTCGTAAACAAGCCACTCTCCTACCTCGTTGTTGTTGTTATAACTACCCTCGCTTTGTAATTCGCCTTTTGTC
>JAYTNW010000501.1:0-4363 GCA_043748115.1 Bacteroidota bacterium
TTGTATGGTGATTGGGAGAGCCATAAAAAAGTTGGGTAAAAACTATGATCTTAAGCAGGTAAACAGCGGTAACGATGCATTAATGTTGCTTCGTGGAGATGGCCCGGAACCCATTAAAAGGCCAGATATTATTTTACTTGATCTAAATATGCCAATGATGTCCGGGCTTGAATTTTTAAACGAGCTTCGTGCAGATCCGGTTTTGAGATCTATACACGTGTGTGTAATGACAACATCTGAAGATGCAAGTGATGTGAGTGGTACTAAGGAAATGAATGTGGGTGGCTTTATCATAAAACCATTGAACACGGATGAGTTTGACTTTAAATTCCAGATATTGGATAAATACTGGAGGCTAAATAAATTTGATTAAAGGAAAGGTTGTTTTAAGGGTTAATGTTTTTCGAAAGCTTTTTTTACCTCTTCAAATGAGGTATTATGTACTTTTAAAACATCCATAAAGTTTTCCTTGATGGTAGTAAGCAGCCCTTCAATATCGTTTATGTTGAGGTTGTTGTTAAGGGTAATTCGCAGCCCGGTGTGAACAAGGCTTACTGCAGGAAAAACGGAGAGGTTAAAAAAGTATCCGGCCTTCTTTAAACGGGCAACCATTTCATACCCTACCTCTGGCTTGCCTACTCCAATAAAAAATACAGGCGAAACTTCTTCATTGATGAGAAGCAACTCCAATTCATTGGCTCTTTTATTAAAATATTTTATTTTTTCTTTTATGCTGGTTTGCAACACCGTAATTTCTGGCGACATGTGTAACTTGCACGAAGCAATTGTTGATGCCAATGCAGAAGGAGGCATTTGTATGGAGAAAATAAATCCACGCCCACAGGTTTTTACCAGTTTAAAGTAATCATCATCAGGAAATACAAGCACACCGCCTGTTGTACCAAATGCTTTAGATAATCCTGTTGTAAGAAAAAGTTTACGGTGATAATAGGGCGCTTCTGCCATCACCATTCCCGTGCCCATAGGCCCTGTCCAACTCATGCCATGTATATCATCAATGTACATGTGAAGTTGTTCGTATTTATCAGCCAGTTCGTACAGCTTTTTTATAGGCACAAAATCACCATGCATGGAATATACACCATCAGCCAGATACCAAATCTTTTTAAAACGATTTTTAAGCACCTTAATACGCTCCTCCAGCATATCCATTCGGCTGTGACGAATAACTTCCAGATGAATGCCTCGCAATTTTAACATTCCGGCTGCCGACTGTATGCTATCGTGCGCCCTAATGTCAATGATCACTGCATCGCCATCGCCCACAAGCAAAGGAAGATTGGTAATATGCCCTAACGTGAGTGACTGAAAAACAAGGCTTGGACGACCAAACATTTTAGCAAACAGCTCTTCGGCTTCACCATAAAAAATTGAAGAAATATAAGCCCTTGATGATGCAAACTGGACACCGTGCGTTTTCAATGCTTCAATGCCTGCATTTACTAAGGCGGGGTGGCGTTCAATACCTAAATATCCGCATGAGCCGAAAAACAAAAGTTTAGCCCCATCAACAGTAACATGCCTCCCATCAAATTCAGTATCCTGAGAATTGCAATGAACAATACCCAATTTAGTGGTAACTTTCGCTACGTTGGTTACAGTTTCAATAATTTGTTCATGCTTACTCTTAGGCTCGTTTTTCTCCATCTATTCAATATATATTTTTTCCCCACTTTGAGTTTGACAAAATTACGAAGAAAAAAAGTTTTGTCAACCCATTTAAATATTTAATGGTTCAAACACTATATTTTAAATGAAGTTTCAGTTTCAGCCAGTTTTTTCAATAATACACTGGGTCTATAACGATCCTCTCCATAATCATGGTGTAGCTCTTTTAATCCCTTATAAATTTTTGTAAGTCCGGTTTCATTGGCCCAAGCAAGTAGGCCTTTTGGGTAATTTACGCCTTTGGTCATAGCCATTTCTATGTCCTTTGCAGATGCCACACGGTAATGAAGCGCTTCAGCAGCTTCGTTCACGAGCATATAAAAAATGCGGTTAAAAATAGCATTGTCAAATTCAGAATCTGAAGCTGACTCTGATGCTGCAGATGGTGGCGGAGGAATGCTGTAGTCGTAATATCCTTTTCCGGTTTTACGTCCAAAAAGCTTTCCTTCAAATAAACGCTTTTGGGTAATTGATGGTTTATATCGCGGATCAAAAAACATCTGGGTAAAAACGGTTTCAGTAACTTTAAAATTTATATCATTTCCAATAAAATCCATTAATTCAAATGGCCCCATTCTAAATCCACCAACAGTTTTCATAACCCGGTCAATGGTTGCAAAATCTGCTATGCCTTCCTCATAAATTCTTATGGCTTCTCCGTAAAAAGGTCGAGCTATGCGGTTAACAATAAAACCCGGTGTGTCTTTGGCTACCACAGCTGTTTTTCCCCAGCCTTGCATTATTTCCATTGACTGTAAAAGCACTTTGTTGTTGGTGTTAAGTGTGGGAATAACTTCTACAAGCTGCATAATGGTTGGAGGGTTAAAAAAATGCAATCCTATTATGCGATCCTGTTTTTTACACTCAGCGCCAATGGCAATAACTGCAAGTGAGGAGGTGTTGGTTGCCAGGATGCAATCCTCATTCACAATTTTTTCTACCTCCTTAAATAGTGTTTGTTTAACTTCCAATATTTCCACAATTGCTTCAATAAAAAGACTACATGCTTTTATATCGTCCAGCTGCTGTGTAAATTGAATGTTTGTGTTAATGCGATGAGCCTCTGCTTCAGTTATTTTTCCCTTCGACTGTAGCTTAGTAAGATCAGCAAGCAGCCCTGCCTTTGCTTTTTCAAGTGATGATGAGTTGGTGTCGAACAGGACCACTTCATGCCCGTTTGCTGCAGCTACTTGGGCTATGCCTGCACCCATTGCACCTGCACCTGCTATTGCTACTTTAATTTTATTATCCATTCTTATTCTCCTTTAAAAACGGGTTTTCTTTTTTCCAGAAAAGCACTTACACCTTCATTATAATCGTAGGTAGCAGCTGCATTTACTTGGTGTGTAAGTTCCTGCGCAAGTTGCTCGTTAAGATTGTTGGTGAGCGATTGGTTAAGCAATTTTTTTGTCATGGCAATGGCTCCGGTAGGCATGGCGGAAAGGCTTTGTGCAAGCTCCATTGATTTTGCTATAAGGTCACCATCTTCAAAAACTTTATAAACCATCCCCATTTGCATGGCATCTGCTGCTCCAATTTTTTCACCGGTAAACATTAATGCAGCGGCACGCTGAAAACCGATTAAGCGTGGTAAAAAAAATGTTCCTCCGCTATCTGGAATAAGTCCTATTTTACTAAAAGCCTGAATAAAAGATGCAGAAATGGCAGCTACCACTAAATCGCAAGCCAATGCAATGTTTGCTCCTGCACCTGCAGCTACACCGTTAACAGCACACACCACCGGTTTATTCAAATCTCTAATAAGTGTGATAATAGGATTGTAATGCTCACGCACAATTTTTTCTATGCCTGGCCCGGTGCTATCAATGGCTTCGCCAAGGTCTTGTCCAGCACAAAACGCTTTCCCGTTAGCTGTTATTAAAACAGCACGCACATCTTTGTTTTGCTGTGCATAAGTAAGCGCATCTTGCAATTGAAGCGCCATGGCTCTGTTAAAACTGTTGAACTTGTCCGGCCTATTAAGTGTTATGGCAAGCACCTGCTGGTGCATTTTTGTTAATACGTATTTCTCTTCCATAAAATTTATTAGGCAAAGTTAAGAGTAACCAACAATAACGCGCCTATTACCAGGTTTTTATCTTTCCATTCTTAACATTTAGGTAATATTGGGGTAATGTTGGTTAAACAAGCTTAAAGTTAAATTTGCAACAATTAAAGATAGATATGGCCAACACACAATTTAAGGTTCTTTTAGTGGATGATGAACCAGATATTCTTGAGTTTATGCAGTACAATCTGCAAAAGGAGGGATATCAGGTTACCACCGCAAAAAATGGCCAGGAGGCTGTAGATATAGCCAAACGAGAGCTTCCACACCTGATCATTCTCGACATAATGATGCCGGTAATGGATGGCATTGAAGCATGCCGAATTATACGAACGGTGCCTGCATTAAAAAACAGTATCATAACTTTTCTAACTGCGCGTAACGAAGATTATTCACAGATTGCCGGATTTGACGTGGGTGCCGATGATTATATCAGCAAGCCCATTAAGCCTCGTGTTTTAATGAGCCGAATAAAGGCCTTGTTAAGAAGGTTTAATGAAAACGAACACGAGTCGCGACTAAAAATAGGTACCCTAGAAATTGATAGAGAGCAATACCTGATTTATAAGGAAGGAGTATCGTTAACTTTTCCAAGGAAAGAATTTG
>JAYTNW010000502.1:0-5770 GCA_043748115.1 Bacteroidota bacterium
GGCCTTTTGACCATTGGCACACTTTTTCTATAACCATTGATGTTAAACAATATTTAAACTTATAATAAAATGAAAAAAGGATTTTTAATGGTTGCAGGATTAATGTTATTGATATCTGCAACAACACAGGCGCAAAGTGAAAAGGTTGTGGCTAAACCAGCAGTGGTATCCACTGAAAAAGCCGGATGGCACAAAATAGGAGAAACAACGGCCAGCTTTAAAATGGATAAAGATGCCATTGCTGTTTTGGGTAACGACCGGTTTAAAGCCATCAAGCTTAAGGTAACGGACGCTTCCATCCACCTAATGGATCTCGAGGTGTATTATGAAAATGGCACCAAAGAGGATATCCAAGTGAGAAGCGAACTAAAAGCGGGCAGCGAAACTCGTGATATTGATTTGAAGGGCAAGGAACCAGCCATCAAAAAGGTGGTGATGATTTACAAGACTATGCCCAACAGTGCTGATGAAAAAGCGCATGTTGAGTTATATGGACTTAAGTAATCTTTAAAATAAGGATTGCTTAATAATGGGGGCCCCAGTAACGCAAGTTGCTGGGGTTATTTTTTATAATAACCAATGGCATATATATACAGATACGAAGAGCCTTCATCTTTGGCTTTCGTTACCCATTAATAATAATGGTCATTCCTTACAGTGCTTAATGATGTGTTTCCCGGCTTATGGGTCAGAACCTTAAATTATTTCCCTTGTTCGAAATAAAAATGGTAGTGACGGTTTTTCGTTTTCATTTTCTTACCGAAATAAACACCAATGGCTGTAATGTTTAATAAAGTATAAATAAGTAAAGTCATGCAAGCAATTTAAGCCAACATGGTGCCATACGCGATTGTTTTTGGTGAACGTATGGTTTTTTAAAGCGAAGGAAATAGTTGCTAACAAAAACATCAAGATTTGTTGATAACGTGGGGCATTAATGGCGCTGAGCACCTATTGGGTTCTCAAAACTGGTGGCCACTAAATGCACGAATAACACCAATAGTCTTCAAAAAAATATTTGATTGCGTAAAGTACTACTAATTATAAAGCCGGTTTAGCGGAATGCATGAGCAAAATATGTAGCGTTTAGCATAATCGTCTTGGCTTTTTTTGGTTTGTTGGAGTAAAATAAAAACCCCTCCTGAATGTTTCCATAAAGGAGGGGAAAATAAAAAAAATAAGGTGTTAAGCTACCACAGCCACTTTTGGTGCTGCAGCCATAATCTCAGCATTAGCTTGTGAGGCGTATTGCTCAAAGTTTTTTACAAACTTTCCGGCCAAATCAGCGATCTTATTGTCGTAAGCATTTTTATCGGCCCATGTTTCACGAGGATTTAAAATTTCGTTAGGAACATTAGGACATGTGGTAGGGAACTGAAGACCAAAAACAGGTAAGGTGTCATACTTTACCTTGTCTAATTCTCCAGTAAGCGCAGCAGTAATCATTGCACGGGTATAAGACAATTTCATGCGTGAACCTACACCGTAGGATCCACCGCTCCAGCCGGTATTTACCAGCCACACACGAATGTCTTTATCCTCTTCTAATTTTTTACCCAACAGTTCAGCATATTTTGTGGGGTGCAGAGGCAAGAAGGCCTTGCCGAAACATGCAGAGAACGTGGTGGTAGGCTCTGTAACACCTACCTCTGTGCCTGCAACCTTGGCTGTGTATCCGCTAATGAAATTATACATGGCCTGTCCCGTTGTTAATCGCGAAATAGGAGGCAAAACGCCAAATGCATCACAGGTAAGGAAAAAGATGTTTTTAGGAGTTCCCGCTACGGATGGAGATACAGCATTGTCAATAAAATGAATTGGGTAAGCTACACGCGTGTTTTCGGTTTTGCTGATGTTATCAAAATCTACATCGGTAGTACCTTCTTTAAATTCGATGTTTTCCAGCAGTGAGCCAAAGCGAATGGCGCTATAAATCTGCGGCTCTTTTTCAGCGCTTAGGTTTACACATTTGGCGTAGCATCCTCCCTCAAAATTAAATACGGTGGAGTCGCTCCATCCATGCTCGTCATCACCAATTAAACCGCGGTTGGGATCGGCACTCAATGTGGTTTTTCCAGTGCCTGAAAGCCCGAAGAAAATAGCGGTATCGCCATCTTTGCCAATATTGGCAGAACAATGCATACTTAACACATTGTTGTGGTGAGGAAGCACATAATTCAATACTGAAAATATACCTTTTTTAATTTCTCCGGTGTAACCAGTGCCGCCTATCAAAATAATTTTTTTAGTGAAATTAATGATGGCGAAATTGTGTTGGCGTGTTCCGTCAATATCCTTGTTGGCCTTAAAACCAGGTGCAGCTAAAATAGTCCAGTCTTTTTCAAGTGTAGGTATCTCGTCAGTGGAAGGACGTAAAAACAAATTATTAGAAAAAATGCTTTGATACGGAGATTCGGTCACCACACGTATGTTTAACCTATAGCGTGGGTCAGCGCAGGCATAGCAATCGCGCACATACACTTCTTTCCCTGCTAAATAAGCAGCCACACGGTTGTATAGCTTGTCAAATTTATCAGGATCAAATTTGTAGTTAACATCGCCCCACCAAACAGATTTTTCTGTTTCTGCATCACACACCACAAATTTATCTTTGGGAGAACGCCCGGTAAACTCCCCGGTGTCAACTGCCAAAGCTCCAAAATCAGTTAGTTCTCCTTCGCCTTTTACAATCACTTCTTCTACCAATTCGGCAACGGAAAGATTCCAGTATGCGGCTGAAACGTTACTTAATCCTAAATCAGCTACAGAGGCTTTGGGGTTTCTTAAACCATATTCATTCATAGTCATTCAGTGTTTCTTTTTTCGGACTGCAAATTAAGGCAAAAAAAGCGGCCAAAGCAACGTGTTTTATCCATAAATATTCATTTTCAAGGTGTTGAGGTTGAAAGCGAACTTTAGGATGAGTACTTAACGGTACTTTAGGGATACTTTTTGTTAAAAACGCCTTATGGTTCAATCCAAAACCACAAGGCTCAAAACTTTACCTTTGTCGCCTTAATGTTATGATATGTTTTCTAAAATAGTAATAGCCAACCGCGGAGAAATTGCAATGCGGGTAATGCGTTCGGCAAAGGAGATGGGCATCAAAACCGTGGCTGTTTATAGTGATGCAGATCGCAAAGCCCCTCATGTACAATATGCTGACGAGGCTGTTCACATAGGGCCTGCACCTTCGTCTCAATCCTATCTTTTGGTAGAAAAGGTGATAGAGGCTGCCAAAGCTACGGGAGCACAAGCCATCCATCCCGGCTATGGATTTTTGTCTGAGAATGCCTCTGCTGCGCAAGCAATTATTGATGCGGGGTTGGTATTTATTGGCCCTTCGCCCAGTGCCATGCGAATGATGGGCAGTAAATTGGGTGCCAAGGAAGCGGCAAAAAAATTTAATGTACCCATGGTTCCCGGTACAGACTATGCCATAAAAGACATTGCTGATGCAAAGAAAATAGCCGTAGGAGTAGGATTTCCGGTGTTGATTAAAGCCAGCGCAGGTGGTGGAGGCAAAGGTATGCGCATTGTGGAGGATGAGAGCCAGTTTGAAGAAGCTGTTAAATCTGCCATGAGCGAAGCTGTTTCTGCCTTTGGCGATGGAAGTGTGTTTATTGAAAAATATGTTGCCTCGCCCAGGCATATTGAAATACAGATAATGGGTGACAACCATGGAAATGTGGTTCACTTATTTGAGCGGGAATGTAGCGTTCAGCGAAGACATCAAAAAGTAATTGAAGAGGCGCCTTCAGGCATATTGGACGATAAAACAAGAGCTGCCATGGGGCAATGCGCTGTGATGGTGGCTAAGGCCTGCGATTATTCCGGAGCAGGAACGGTTGAGTTTTTACTCGATGAAAGAATGAATTTTTATTTTCTGGAGATGAACACCCGTTTGCAGGTAGAGCACCCTGTTACGGAAATGATTACCGGTGTTGACCTCGTAAAAGAACAGATAAAGGTGGCTGCAGGATTGCCGTTAAGTTTTAAACAAGGCGACCTAAAAATTAACGGACATGCCATGGAAGTACGGGTGTATGCCGAAGATCCTGCCAATAATTTTTTGCCAAGTGTTGGCACTTTGAGCACATACATTCCACCTCGCGGTGTTGGCGTTCGTGTTGATGATGGCTATGAGCAGGGTATGGAAATTCCTATTTACTATGACCCAATGATAGCCAAACTCATTACCTACGGAGCAGATAGGAAGGAGGCAATTGCCAGAATGATAAGAGCTATTGATGAGTACAGAATAACGGGTTGCGAAACAACCTTACCGTTTTGTAAATTTGTGATGCAGCATGAGGCCTTTGTCACCGCAAAGTTTGACACACATTTTGTAAAAAAATACTTTACTCCAGATATGCTAGAGTCGAGTAACAAAAGCGAAGAAGAGGTAGCTGCGTTAATTGCTGCCACTTTGTTCGAAAAGAAGGGCGAACAGAAAAAGGAATTGAACGGAGCAGCAAAACTTTCACCTTGGAGGATGAATAGATTGCAATAACTTTTGAATAATGCCTTGCTACAAGCTCCCGATTAAGGAAAATTGAATGAAGAACACAATCTTTTTTAGTTAAACAAGTTCAAGCCCAAGGAATGGCAAGAGGTTTGGTTTTTAATAGTATAATGAGAAATACGATAGTTTTATTTTTACTGCTCACCCTAGGCACATCGGCAAGTCTATGTGCGCAAAGTACCGGGGCTTACACCATTTATAATGGTGATACTATCCCTTATTATTCTTTGCCAATGGTTGATATAACTGCTTATCTGCCAAAAAATGCGTCAGTAGATCTTAAAAATTATATGAAGCTAAGGCGCGATGTGCTAAAGGCATATCCTTATGCAAAAATTGCATCGGCAGAACTTCGGTATATTAATGACAGTGTGGCTAAGTTCGAATCGGAGCGCGATAGAAAAAAGTTTATAAAAGAGCGGGAACGTGTTATGAAAGACCGTTTTGAACGTGACCTTAAGAATCTCACCTATACTCAAGGTCGCATTCTTATCAAACTCATTGACAGGGAAACGGGAAGTTCGTCTTACAAATTGGTGAAGGAACTTCGTGGGTCGCTACAAGCTGTTTTGTGGCAAGGAATAGCCAAACTTTTCAGCGCCAATTTAAAGGCCGAATACGATCCTAAAGGCGCAGATAAAGATATGGAGCAGATAGTTCAAGCCATTGAAAGAGGAGAGCTTCAGGTGGTAAGAAAATAAAGAAGAATTTCAATATTTTTTGAATCCACTTACTGTTTAATCATCCAAAGAATATTTTAATTGTGGATTTAACTTATATGCACGCTGTTGCAGCTCAAAGGCCTCATTAATATTGTCCGTTTTTAATTTTATTTTAGAGAGTAAAAACCATGCATCAGCATCAGAAGGATGGAGGTTTAGTAATTTTTTGGTGAATGATTCTGCAGCCGGATATTGCCCGAGTTTATAGGAAATTTTTGCAATAAGATAAAGACCTTCGTGATTTTCGGGGTCTAATTGCAATGCTTTTCCTGCTTCTGAAATTGCCTCGTCATATTTATTCTGCATCACATACATAGCCGCCAACCCTACATAAGCAAAAGAATAGGTAGAATCTATTGCCAAGGCTTTTTCAAAACTCTCACGTGCGGTATAAAAACGGTTACTAACAGAGTATAATCTGCCGAGAAAACAATAACACTCTAATTTCAAAGAATCGCTTTCCGTAGCTGCTTTAAAATGGGAAATTGCATCATGGTCCTCTCTTGCCCTCATTGAACTTTTG
>JAYTNW010000503.1:0-3148 GCA_043748115.1 Bacteroidota bacterium
GCCACCGGTGGCAAATTTTTCAGCTACACCAACGACAGTATGTGAAAATGGCAGTATTCAGTTTATTGACGGCAGCACAAATACACCAACAAGCTGGAGCTGGACTTTTCCAGGAGGAACTCCCGGCACGTCAACTGCTCAAAACCCGATTATTGTTTACAATGCAATGGGAACTTATAATGTTACGTTAACAGCCACCAATGCGTACGGAAATAACTCCATCACCAAAACGAATTACATAACGGTTAACAATTGCCCACCGCCACCTGTAGCTTCTTTTACGGCTTCTCCAACAACCCTATGTGCCGGTGGAACTGTTAATTTTACTGATGCATCTGCCAATACACCAACCAGCTGGCAATGGACATTTACAGGAGGTACTCCATTAAGTTCAATAGCACAAAATCCGAGTGTAGTGTATAACACTCCGGGTACTTACGCAGTAACGTTAATAGCAACCAACAGCAGTGGGTCAAATACCATTACCCAGTCAGCTTATATTACAGTAAATGTTTGTTCAGCTCCTGTAGCAAATTTTGCTGGATATCCCACCACGGTATGTGCCGGACAGTCTGTTACCTATGTAGATCAAAGCACCAACACACCAACCACTTGGTCGTGGATCTTTACCGGAGGAACACCTGCCGTTTCTGGTGTGCAAAATCCGGTTATTACCTATGCAACAGCAGGTATCTACACGACAAGTCTTACTTCAAGCAATGCATTTGGTAATAATAGTTTCACTCGCACCAACTATATCAATGTGGTAACTTGTCCTGCAGCAGGCTCGGGCTTAATTGTTAACGATGGATCATTTGTGTACCTACAAACAGGTGCTCTTATTTGTGTAGAAGGCGGAATTATCACGCAGGATAACATTAGCAATATAGGCTCATGGGATAACAGAGGCGATCTTCGTGTGCAAGGAGACTGGACCAACAATTCAACGGGTAGTGCCTTCATTAACTCAAGCCCCGGAAACACTGAACTTTACGGAGCCAACCAAGTTATAGGTGGAAGCAGTTCCACTAATTTTTACACCCTTCAATTAACCGGCAGCGGTATTAAAACCCAGAACATTGATGCCTACGTAGAAGGAATACTCGCACTAAACGACAGGGAGCTGGCCACACAAGGCAACAAAATGCACGTTACCAACACGTCCACAGCGGCAATTACGCGTACCGGTGGGCTTAACTCCACACCTGTGCAAGGATTTGTGAGCAGTGTAGGTAATGGGCGCTTGGTACGTTACATGAACACCACATCATCCTATTTATTTCCTGTGGGCTCTTCCATACCTCCTGCTCGTTTCAGGCCGGTAAGTATTCGACCGCAATCAGCCGGCACCAATGTTTACGAGGTCAGAATGGTAAACAATGACGCTACTGCCAATGGATATAACCGTGCCACACGCGATCCGGCCTTGGGAGTGATTAATGCCGACTGGTATCAAAAAATTAATCACCCTGTTGGTTCATCGTTAACTGAGTTTTCACTTTATGCAGATAATGTGCAGGATGCCATCGCCTCATGGCCACTTCTTAAACTTACCCAGTGGGGACACAATGCACCCCCAGTTTGGTGGGAAGATATTGGTGGCGCTGGAAGTGCGGCCGTTTCACCTGCTTTAGGATCTATACTCAGGACTAACTGGAGCAACTTCAGCTCTACCGAAAATTTTAACATTGCCCCTCAGTCCAACCCATTGCCTATTGACCTTATCAGCTTTAGTGGTAAATGTGTAAACAATACGGTTTCGCTTGAATGGAAAACAGCATCAGAAACCAACAACGATTATTTTTTACTTGAAAGCAGTAATGACGGAGACAGGTATTACGTAGTTAAACGATTTAATGGAAGCGGCACCATCAACACTATCAGCACTTACCGAACGGAAATAGAGCAACCTTTAGAAAAAATGTTTTATCGGCTTACTCAATTTGACTTTGATGGTCGTTTTTCCAGCTTCACACCTATTGCACTTTCGTGCCGAAATGAAACTGCCATTGTTCCCCTCATTAATCTGTATCCCAATCCTGCAAGAGATGTTCTTGTAACGGATTTTAATTTAAGTTCCTCTGCACGCGTCCGCTTGGAAGTTGTAAACATGTTGGGGCAAACCGTTATGGAAAAAGAATTGGTATTTGACAGCGGTATCCACAAGAAAACTATTGATGTATCCATGTTTGCGGCTGATGTGTATCAGATCATCTTTACATCAGAGAGCTTTAAAATCACAAAACGATTTGCTCTTGTTCGTTAACGATTTTTCGGTTGGTTGAATAGCTACATTTAGAAACATTAATTTCGCATGGTTATCAATTTATTTCCCAGATCAATCTATAGAATCACCATTACTATGAATAAAGAAATTATTAAAACAGTAAAAGCCCCTGCTCCTATTGGGCCATATAGCCAAGCGGTAAAGGCAGGAAACATGTTATTTGTAAGCGGACAAATAGCAATAGAACCCACCACTGGTGAGCTAAAGACCAGCTCAATTGAAGAGCAAACCGAACAGATTATGAAAAACATTGAGGCCATTATTTCCGAAGCGGGATATAATTTTTCGCATATCATTAAAACAAGCATTTTTCTTACTTCTATGAATGATTTTACAAGGGTAAATGAAATTTATAGCAAATATTTTACTGCTGATTTTCCTGCACGAGAAACGGTTGCTGTTGCAGGACTTCCTAAAGGCGTAAATGTTGAAATATCAGTTACTGCATATAAATAATCCATTAAACCAAAACAGTTCTAGTTGGATAAACCAGAGACTAGAAAACAGTAAGTATTTGGATTTTTGATATCTTTGTGACCGATAATTTTATGACTAACAAATAAAACTAAATAAGTATGGGATTTTTTAAAGAATTTAAAGAGTTTGCCGTGAAGGGCAACTTGGTTGATTTTGCGGTGGGCGTTGTTGTAGGTGGAGCCTTCGGTAAAGTCACTTCCTCCTTTGTAGATGGCATGGTGATGCCTTTGGTCGGAAAGGTTATTGGTGGTGTTAATTTTTCTGAAATGAAATATAAAATTCAGGATGGAACTAAACCTATCATGGATGCTGGCGGTAACATTGTTACCAAAGAGGTTCCTGAAATTTACATAAAGTACGGAGAGTTTATTACCGTTTGCCTTG
>JAYTNW010000504.1:0-2335 GCA_043748115.1 Bacteroidota bacterium
TAAGCACGATACACGGCAGCGGCCATATCGTCAAAGGCATGTGTTACGGGATTCCATCCGCCAGGGCCACCTGCTGTAAGGGTGTCTTTAAGATAGCCCAATTTTACCAATTGCGAAGCGATCACATCCGGTGGAACCAATGTGGCTAATAGGGGGATTAATCCAAGCCATGCCAATACACCGCCTGCTACCAGTACCCCTGAAATTTTTGGTCCGATAATGTACCCTACTCCCAAATATTCAGGAGTAATTTCTCCGTTAACTGTGGCTGATGGCAAGTACTTATTGGATTGCTTAGTCACCCATGTTGGCACTTCAGCAATAACGTGAAACACCTTTTGTAAAATAGCATACAACATGGCAAATCCTAAGCCCAGGTAAGCAGTTTTGGCAAAATCGCCACCTTTTTCTCCTGCTATCAAAACCTGTGCACATGCAGTTCCTTCGGGGTAAGGCAGTGTTTCATGTTCCTTAACAATGAGGCTCCTTCTTAAAGGGATCATCATTAAGGTACCCAACATGCCTCCCAAAACGGCTAATGTAAAAATGGTCCAATACTCGAAGTACTGAGTTCCATTGCTAATACCGCTTTCGTTTACCGATAAAAACAAAAATGCCGGAAGGGTAAACACCACACCCGAAGCAATGCTCTCGCCTGCCGATCCTGTAGTTTGAATAATGTTGTTTTCGAGAATAGTTGTTTTAAAAAACTTGCGTCCCAGCGATATGGCCAGCACTGCAATTGGAATAGAAGCTGATACTGTTAACCCGGCTTTAAGTGCAAGGTAAACAGTAGATGCCCCAAAAATGATTCCGAAAACGGCACCTAGCAAAATTGATTTGAGCGTAAACTCGGCAACATTATCTGTTGCTGATACATAGGGCTTGAACACTTTTCCGGCTTTTTCCATCGGTGGTGATTTAAGTTTTGCTTATGTAATTGTTTTCTGAAATGAGAGATTTGTAATGCTGAACTATTTTATGTTAAAAAAGGTAATGATCATTTTTTCCGTAAGGTGTACAGCAAATTCATTCTGCTATTCTTTACGTCCACTGGAGAGCATTTCGAAAATTGAGGTTACCATGCTGAGTATAATAGAAAACAAAAGAGCCGTCCAAAAACTACTTACATTAAATCCGTTAACGAGCTTATCAGCAATTAAAATAATAAAGGCATTAATTACTAATAAAAACAGGCCTAACGTTAGCAACGTGATTGGCAGTGTAAAAAAAACCAATATGGGTTTAACAAGGCTGTTAAGAAAAGCCAAAACTGCTGCCACGATTAGCGCAATCATAATACTATCCACATGTACTCCAGGCAGCATATAGGCTACAAGCAACACAGCTAATGTGGATATAATTAGTTTATTAATGAAACTCATATCGGATAGTTTAGCGAATAATGATTTTCAAAAGTAAAAAAAATATCCTGAATGGTGATTAATGGAATTTTTGGACGTGGTTACTACGAATTCTAATGATTTACTTTCAGTTTATGTTTCCGCTACTTTTGCGGGTTCATCACCCGTAAACTCATGGCCTGGTCATCCACTTCTAATCCTAAAATAGCTCTGGCATTTAACACCCCTTTGCCACCAAGGTGTGTGAACTTATAACACTAAATTATTTCAATGGCTATTGGAGTACAAACTTAGTTTGCAACTTTTCTTTATCGGTTTGCAAGGTTAGGATGTACATACCTTTGCTTAAAGCCTGGTAATTTATTTCATGCGTATAGTAAGGTGGTGTGGTAGTTTTTTGACTTGAGTAAACTAATTTACCACTTACATCAAAAATCTGTAGCAAACAATTTTTGCCCTTTAAGTGATGTCCATTCACAAAAAGTTTTTGCCAACCTTTACTGCAATAAACATTTAGGCTTGCAGTAGGGCTTGTGAATTGTTCAATAGATGTTGGTATTGTATCACAAATACTACCTGCCAATTTACTCAAACCATAATTTGGGTTATTAGGCAGGCCGTAATATGTGCGGTTACCACCTAAATAAAAACTGTAAGGCTGGTAGTCACATGCAGCGCCCAAACTATCGGGGCTATTAACAACACCTAAATAGGAATTATACATATTGTAAGTACTATCCCCATACGGAAACGCAAAATTAAAACCATCATAGTATGCATTAGCAACATAAATTTTACCATCAGGTGCTAAACGTACATCTCCTCCTGTGGCTGCAGCCGATGGTTGTGTATAAATGGTATCGGCACTGGCAGCTATATTAGCTGCATTCAAATCAAACTGAATAAGGTAAGTAGTATCAGGATAGGAAACCGTTTGCACGTACAACTTGCTTTCATCCGGTGAAAAGGCA
>JAYTNW010000505.1:0-2895 GCA_043748115.1 Bacteroidota bacterium
GAGCTATGTATGGCAACCTGCTACAGGACTAAGCAACCCAACCATTGCCAACCCAATAGCCAACCCGGCTGCCCCTACGCAGTACCAAGTAACCATAACCACTATAGGAGGATGTACGGTAACAAAAACCGTTTGGGTAGATATCAAATGTGATTCTTTAGATATCCCAAATGCCTTTTCACCTGATGGTGATGGAATAAATGACACGTGGGTAATTGCAGGAATGGAAAATCATCCCGGAAATAAACTTAAGGTTTTTAACCGATGGGGCAACCTGGTTTATTCAAAAACAGAATATGAGAATACTTGGAAAGGAATTGCCAATGAAGGCATGTTACTATACGGAACAGAGCTTCCCTCCGGAACCTACTACTATATTATTGACTTAAATGACGGAAAAAAAGCACGAACCGGCTTTGTAGTCATTAACCGCTAAAAAACTTTTACTATGGACAACAATTTTATACGCTCAATCAAATTATTAACCATTGCCTTTGTCATAAGCGCTCCCTCGTTGGTATTTGCGCAGTACGACCCCATGTTCACACAGTATATGTTCAATGAAATGTATATCAACCCTGCCTATGCCGGTTCGCGCGAGTGCATTTCTGCAACCGCTTTGTACCGTAACCAATGGTCTGGCATTGAAGGTTCTCCCAAAACACAAACATTCAGCATTCATGGTCCATTGCAAAACCAAAAGGTAGGGATTGGATTAAATTTACTGAATGAAGAAATCGGGGTTACGCATAACACGGTATTGTTTTCCAATTATGCTTACCGTGTGCAATTGGGAAAAGGTAAATTTTCTTTGGGCTTACAGGCAGGCATCATTAACCATCAAGACCGCTTCCTTGAACTGAATACAGCCACCGATGGCGACCCTAAATTTTCTGCAAACACACCTAACCTTATATTACCCAATGCTGGCTTCGGTATGTATTACTATACGGAAACATTTTATGCAGGATTTTCCATTCCCCGTTTAATAGAAAACAGAATTGATGTTTCCAAAAACAAAATGGTTACAAATACCACCAACAGCAAATATTGGCATTACTTCACCACGGTCGGAAAAATTTTCACCTTAAATGAAAATTATAAACTTAAACCTGCTTTCATGATCAAAGTTGTTAAAGGTGCACCAGTAGAGTTTGACTTGAATTCAAACATCTTCGTAAAAGAAAAATGGTGGTTAGGTTGTGGATACCGAAGCGGTGATGCATTTACCTGCATGACTGGTTTTCAATTCACCCCTCAGTTTCGCATGGGTTACTCCTTTGATTATACCACAACAGAGCTTCAGGATTACAGTCACGGAAGTCACGAGATTACAATTGGCTACGATTTCAGCTTCAACAAAAAACGTGTGATAACACCCCGGCTTTTCTAATAATCTTCAATTCACATTTTCAACTCTTGATTATGAAAAACACCATTAAGATAAAATTCTATACACTTTTTGTGACAGCATTGGCTATGCAGCTATTGGCAGTTGCGCAACCTACAACACCTGCCAACAAACTATTTAACGAGTATGCATATAGTCCCGCCATTGAAAAATACAAAAAGGCCATCAAAAAAGATCCTGAATCGCATGAAGCATGGAGCAACCTGGCAGAAAGCTACCGAATAAACAATTTTTATAGCGAAGCTGAAGACTGCTACAGCCATATCGCTTCCTTAAAAAAATGCAGCAATGACCAAAAGTTGAGCTACGCTTTGGTATTAATGAGCAATAAAAAATACGCTGACGCTAAAAAATGGCTTCAAAATTACAACGAGGCAACCAACAGCACAGACAAACGCGCCATTAACTTGATCTCAGGGATTGACAACCTCAATCAGCTTCACCGCGATAGCGGTTATTACACGGTAGAAAAACTAAATATCAATTCTGAAAATAGCGATTTCGGTACTGCGCTGTATAAAGACGGGTTCGTTTTTTCATCTTCAAGAAAAAATATTTCTATGGTAAAACGTACACATTCGTGGACCGACAAACCATTTATTTCCATGTATTATACCAAAGGCAATAACAACAATTTTCAGGAGCCTGAAATGTTTGCTAAAGCAATGCAGACCCGATACAACAACGGACCTGTTTGTTTTAATAGTAACGGAACTGAAATGTATGTAACTACAAACGACAACGCAATGCCAGGTATTCCTCATACCAAAATGAAAACAGTAAGGCTGTCTATTTTTAAATGTGTGTTAAAAAACAATAGCTGGGGAAATGCTGAGTCTTTTGAATTTAATAGTTCAGAATACAGTTGCGCACATCCGGCATTGAACAATGATGGTAGTCGTTTATATTTTTCATCTGATATGCCAGGTGGACTTGGTGGAATGGATATTTATGTGTGCAAAAAAGAAGGCGATAAGTGGTCGCGACCTGAAAACTTAGGCAACAAAATAAACACCTCCGGCAATGAAGTTTTTACCACCATTGATAGTGAAGGAAAAATATACTTTGCCTCAAACGGATTACCCGGCATTGGCGGACTGGATATTTTTAGTATGAAATGCAGCAAGGATAAATATTCTGAACCCAAAAACATTGGCGCTCCTGTTAACAGCTCCTTTGATGACTTTGCTTACACGTATGACTCAAAGAATAACTCCGGTTATTTCTCATCAAATCGCGAACTGAAAACCGATGATGATATTTACACCTTTAAAATAAACGGTTTACGTTTGGAAGGCCTCGTATATGATGAAGGCACCGGATACCCTATTGACATTGTAGATGTAAAAATAAAAAAGAACGGAATAGAAGAAGAGAACATCACCACCGGTTTAATAGGAGAATTTGAAAGGATCGTTGACTTCAACACTGTTTACAATTTTTTAGCGTCTAAAGATCCGTATATTGCCAACAGTGCATCCTTG